>CAYRQG010000084.1:0-2999 GCA_964426345.1 uncultured Candidatus Peribacteria bacterium | reverse complement strand
ATGTGGAGCCAAGCATCCGGGTGAGTCCGTACGTCAGACAGCCGGCGTACCAGAGCATGCCGAGCATGGGGTTCGGGATGGTGGGGAAATAGTGTCCCCAGACGCCCTGCACTGTGAGTGTGCAGCTGACGAGGCTATTGACCGTACACGGCGTAATGACTCCGGGATGTGCCAGGACATCCAGATATTCCATTACAAGATAGAAAGAGTCGATCATGCCAATGAATCCCGCAATCGTGATAATGAGCGGTGCCAGGACGTTCTTTTCTTTGTGCTTCCAGAAAAACATGAGTGCAGTGTAGCACGGGGGCATTTATACTTGCTATATGAGATACGTCGCCCTTCTCCGTGGAATCAATGTCGGAGGCAACAAGAAAGTGCCGATGGCGGATTTGAAGAAGATGCTGGAGAAAATGGGGTACACGAACGTACAGACGCTGCTCAATAGCGGGAATGTAATGTTCGATACGGATGAAAAATCGGCGAAGAGACTCCGGGATGAGATTGAGAATGGGATTGAGAAGACGTTTGGGTTTGGAGCACACACGATCATCCGCAGCATCACCGAGATCGAACAACTTATCAAAGCCAATCCATTCAAAGGAATCAAAGTGACCGATGCGACGCGTCTCTACGTTACCTTCCTCACAGATAAGCCCGTCAGCACATTGAAAATCCCCTACGAATCAGACGACAAGCTCTACAAGATTCTCTCTGTCGACGATCATCAAATCTGCAGTGTCCTCACAGTCACCGATACCAAAAACACGACCGATGCCATGAAGATTCTGGAGAAGGAATACGGCAAAAATGTGACGACGCGGAACTGGAATACGGTGGAGAAGATGGTGAAGTGAAGATGATCGATTTACGCGGCTTCTGCTTCCTCAGCGTCTTCAGGGAATACAACAGAAACAAAAGGTTTATCTGCATCTTGTGCAGCAGCAGCCTGAGACCATTCGATATCAATAAACGAAAGAAGCATCGGACACAGTCTTTCTGCAGCAGTGCGAATATCTTGAGTCACAGTCTCGGGTGCATGATGATCGACAGTGATAGTAAGACGATCAGATTCTTTTATGTAGCCGGATAATGTGCATCCCTTTACGCATGGCATCTGCATAATAGTCTCGTAGGTTCTCATCCATAGCTCAGCCCTCCTTTCTTCTATAGGTTTCGCTGCTTCCATTGCTTCGAGTCTCAATTTTTCTCGTTCGTTATCTAAGGCAAATTCCATGAATGGAAGCCGCGATTGTCTTTCAGATGTCATTAACCAGTCATGCTACCCCGAAAAAACGCTCAGGATATGGATTCTTTTTGTTCAGTTTCCTTGGCTTCCGCCAGCGATTCTCCTGGCTATTTTGGCCTAAAAGGGCGCTAAGAACCCCAGAAATCTGCTATAATAGTTCCCTATGTCTATCAACAACATCCCACCCGGCCCCTCTGTTCCCGATATCATCAATGTCTTCATTGAGATCCCGAAGGGCTCCCAGAACAAGTATGAGTTCGATAAAGAGCTGAACGTGCTCCGTCTGGACCGTGTGCTTTTTTCCTCAACCGTCTACCCGGGTGACTACGGATTTATCCCTCAGACTTTAGGGCTTGATGGCGATCCATTGGATGCGCTCGTGTTTGTCACCAACCCCACCTACCCCACAACCTTGATTGAGGCGCGTCCGATTGGGGTGATGGAAATGGTGGATGACGGCGAAGTGGACGACAAGATTCTGTGCGTGCCGGTCAACGATGTGCGCTTTAAAGGAATGCAGGACATTGGAGATGTTGATCAGCCGTTCCTGGATGAAATTGCTCACTTCTTCGCAGTCTACAAGCAGCTGGAAGGAAAGCAGGTGGAGGTGCGCGGATGGAAAGATGCAGCTGCTGCCAAGGTGATCATCAGTCGATCAATCGAAGCATATCGCACACAAGGCGTGTAAAACGTCGAGCATTTTTTCGCCATCATCACAGGAATCTGATACAGTTCCGTTCTATGAAACGCGCTGCTCTCTTTGCTGGTTTACTCGCTCTGCCCTTCGCTGCATTTGCGTTGGATTTTTCCAACGCGACTAACACCTACACCGACGGGCCGTTCTCGAAAGCGGAAACCGCAGGAATCAGTGTGCTCACCAACCTGAACGCAGTGCAGGGAAATCCCGATGGAACCTTTGCGCCGCGCCGCAGTGTGAACCGTGCAGAATTTTTAAAGATTCTCTTCCTGAGCCACCCTGATATTGCCGTTTCATCCGATGACAGCGCCAGCTGCTTCCCCGATGTCCAGAAAGCCGACTGGTTCAGCCGCTACGTGTGCCTCGCAAAGACGCGCAATGTAGTTGGCGGATACCCCGATGGCATGTTCCGTCCCGCAAACACAGTGAATTATGCAGAGGCGCTCAAAATGCTTTCAAACTTGTACAGCAATTATCCCGTCCTCTGTTTGGACGATAACCCACACGGCGGCTGCACACAGTTCAAAACCTACGAAGATGGAGCACCCTGGTACGAGCAATATGTTGATTGGGCTGCGAACGAAGGCTTGCTCCTGCCCGGCAGTCCCGCGCTCAATACACCGCTGACCCGCGGACAGGTTGCTCGTCTCGCTGCGTCGTACCGTGCATGGAACGATGGCGAACTTGCCGAATACCGTGCCTTTGAACAGGGTGAAACAATCTCCTCAGCCAGCAGCAGTTCATCGTCATCGGTATCATCTGAATCTTCTTCATCGTCGTCATCCAGTTTGTCCTCTTCATCATCTGTTGCGTCGTCATCGTCTGCAGCATCGATATCGCCTATCTTCCCCTCCACCAGCCGCTTCCTGCTCCTTGGTACACGCACACAACCGGCGATTGATGGTACCTTCACCACGCCCGACGAAGACGGCCTTATCCGCTACGTGGATGTGACGCTGCGTCAGGAAATCAAATCGATCCAGTCAATTTAGCAGCAGAGCCGGGCATCACCCGGCTTTGTCGGTTACTGCACGAGCCGTGCTGCCAGTGTCA
>CAYRQG010000083.1:0-5578 GCA_964426345.1 uncultured Candidatus Peribacteria bacterium | reverse complement strand
CGCAAAGGAACCCCCGGCAGAAGTAATACAGGATATCGCTCTCACAGCCCTTGCCGATCACTATGGCATTCCGCCCAATAAGATTGAAAAAACGTTTTCGTTGAGTTCCAAGGGTATTGCAGATATATCTCGCCAATTCCACAAAAGTTTTGAAAAACATATTTATGGCTTCGATGCAGGCATTTTGTACTGGTATTTAATCGACGCCTACAGTGTTGAAACTATTGTCAGCTCCGTTCAGTCATACATTGAGGAATTATTGAGAACCTGATGAACAAACGTAGAGTATAACGCAAAATAGCCAAGTATTATTGACATACAGCCGGAAATTCCCAGAATGATTGTGCTCATGGAAGACCCGGATCATTCCTCACAGGGAGAAACAGATAATTCACTTCCGAATCTGCTTTTTGTGCCGGGCATTGAACATGAGGATGGGGATCTGGATCGATTGCGTAAAAGTCTTTCAGGAGTTGCCCATATTGTCACCGTCACAAAAGATAGTATCGGCTTTATCATGCGTGAAAAACATCAATGGGAAGCAAAGATGCGGAATGCCTTACGCGAGGTGGCTGAAAGAAATAAGGCAGTGGGGGTGATCGGACATTCATTCGGCTGTTTCCGAACACTTCGTTTATTGGAAGATGGCATGAGAGCGGAATTTGCCATTTTACTGAATCCCCCCTCCAATGAAATTGATAAGAGTATGTTCCCAAGGGACGCATTCCCGCTTATTACATCTACCGAAACAGAAAGACGGCTCTTTCCATTGGTACAGGATTTACTCGATCAGGAATATGCAGCATTTATTATGAGACATGCCCAGTATGAATTGAGAGGCGAGAATCCTCTGCGTCCTTGGCATTCCACAGAATTCAGAGCGCTTGCAAAAGACATCCCTTTCCCGGATTTATTGCGTCAGGTTCAACCCGACATCCCTCTCGACATTATTCATTCCCCTACCGACCCCTGGGAAATCCGCGACTGGGGAGATGTTGGTATGCATATCAATAAGCATGCGATTGATCACGGAGGACATTATCTGGCCACAAGTTATCCGGATGAAGTGAGTGCTGTCATACGCAATGCACTGGAGCGGACCGTTGGAATACCCACGAGAAAAGAACCAATTGCAGCGTAAATTATTTCTGAGCGAGCACTTCTTTCAGCGCAGTTGTTAAGGCTTTCACTGTTTTTAGTTCAATAAGATTGATAGCCACTGAGGAAAGCATAAATTCCTCCTCCAATCCCCGGATAATTCGTGCTTGATCCTCCGGCTTCATTTCCAAATCGTGTTCAAATGCATCGTGCATACTTATTTCGTCTCTTTCAAATTCTAATGCGTCCGCCAGTACTTCTTGCACCTTTAAAAAGATATCTGCATCGGATAGGACATTTGCTTTTACTGAAATAACGGCTGCAAAATCGTCATCGAGAACAGGGGCTTCGTTTTTCATACACACGGGGGTAGATGATAAACGATCTGACTGTACTCTAGAGAACCAGGCTGACAAGCTTTCCTGGAACGTAGATTTCTTTCTTGATGGCCGAACCCTCCAGATACTTTTTCACGTTCTCTATTTCTTTTGCGGCAGCAATCACCTCTTCTTTTGTAGCACTGGATGAAACGGTCACATCGCCGCGCAGCTTTCCATTCACCTGGACTGCGATGGTCATGGTGTTGGATTGCAGGAAGGCAGGATCAAACTTGGGCCATGCTTGATCGATGATGAATGACGGGTTTGGGTTCGGGTTGGGGTTAAGAACTGACCACAGTTCTTCAGCGAGATGCGGAGCTAATGGAGAAAGTAACTTCGCGATTGTCTTTGCAGTTTCCAGATTGATCGTCTCGCGCTTCTCGATGGTGTTCATGCATTCCATCAGCGTTGCGATGGCGGTGTTGAAGTGCAGGTTTTCGAGTCCGTCTGTCACTGCTTTGATGGTGCGGTGCAGCATGGTCGTCATTTCTGCATCGTCCACAGCATCGGCTTTCGCTTTCTCTGTGAGCATCTTCCAGGCGCGCTGTACGAAGCGGGCGACACCTTTGATTCCTGTATCACTCCAGTCGCCGCCATCGGTAAACGGACCCATGAACATCAGATACATGCGGAATACATCACTTCCGTGGAATTCCACAAACGTATCCGGGCTGACCACGTTTCCTTTGCTCTTACTCATTTTGGCTCCCTGATTCGTAATCAGACCCTGATGCACGAGCCTCTTGAATGGTTCATCGTGAGACACAAATCCAAAATCCTTGAGTGCCATCATCACGAAGCGTGCGTAAATCAGGTGCATGGTCGCGTGCTCCGGGCCACCGATGTACATATCGACCGGCATCCATTTCTTCTCAAGAACGGGGTCCACAAAGACCCTTTCCACATTCCCTCCACCGCGCACGGGGGAGGATGTCTCCGCAGAGACAGGAGGGGGAGGTTCCTGCATTAAATATCTCAGATAATAAAAACTGGAACACACAAAAGTATCCATGGTATCGAACTCCGGCACCCAGCCTTTTCCGAAAATCTTTTCCGTGCGCTCGCGGAATTCTTTGGAATCGTAGAGAGGGGATTTTCCTGTCGGTAAAAATTCGACATCGGTCGGGAGGAGCCATGGCAAATGCTCTTCGGGGATTTCATGCGCGTTGCCTTCGGGGTCATACACAATCGGAATTGGTGCACCCCAATAGCGCTGACGACTCACCAGCCAATCACGGAGACGATAGTTGATCAATCCGCGTCCTTTATTGTGATCCTCCAGCCATGCAATCATTTTCTTTTTCGCTTCTGCAGTTTTCAGTCCATCAAGGAAATCGGAATTGATTGCACTGCCATCTCCTGTGAGCGCAGCACCCTCCGGCATTGTTCCATCGACCACCTGCTTCATGGGAAGCTTGTAGACAGTTGCAAAGGCAAAGTCGCGTTCATCATGCGCGGGCACAGCCATCACCGCTCCCGTTCCGTAATTCATCAGCGCATAATCAGCAATCCATATCGGCAGCTTTTCGCCAGTGACCGGATGAATCGCATGTGCACCAGTTGGTACACCCGTCTTCGTTTTTTCGAGTTCGACCTGCATGGCGGTTTTCTTCTTTGCAAGTTCACGATACGCATTCACAGAACCGAGCTGATCCTTCGGCGTAATTTTTTCGACCAATGGATGCTCGGGTGCGAGCACCACGTACGTGACACCGAGCAATGTATCCGGGCGGGTGGTAAACACTTTAATGACATCATCAAACCCTTCGATGGCAAACTGCACTTCCGCTCCTTCGCTACGGCCAATCCAGTGCTGCTGCATCAGTTTGGTTTTCTCGGGCCAGTCGAGGCCATCGAGTCCATCCAAAAGTTTCTGTGAGTAGCTGGAAATATTCCAGAACCACTGCTTCAAAGATTTCTGAATCACTTCTGTTCCGCAGCGTTCACAGAGTCCGTCTTTCACCTGTTCGTTGGCAAGTACCGTCTGATCCTTCGGACACCAGTTCACATTCCCTTCTTTTTGATACGCGGGCTTGTGTTTGTACATTTGAGAGAATAGACACTGCGTCCATTTATAATACGAAGGATCAGTCGTATTCACCATCCGTTTCCAATCGTACATACAGCCCATTTTCGAAAGCTGCACGATCATGTTTTCGACGTTTTTCTTAATGGAGTCTGCTGGCTTCACTCCCGTTTTAATGGCGTAGTTTTCTGCAGGCAATCCAAAGGCATCGAATCCCATGGGTGAAAATACGTCTTTTCCAAGCATGCGCTGATACCGCGCAAAGCTATCGGCGGGGGCATAGTTGTACCAGTGACCCACGTGCAGCTTGTCGCCGCTTGGGTACGGAAACATCACCAATGCATAAAAGGGATTTTTCGCATTCTTGAGATCTGTTTCATACACCCTGGCATCTGCCCAGGCTTTCTGCCACTTGGCCTCGACCTCCGATGGACTATAGTCTCTGTACATCGCGCGGAGTATACAGAGTGCTTATGGAAGCGACAAATGGGCAATTTTGCGACTTCGGGGTTCTCGGGAGTTGGCGAAGGGGAAAACGAATGGAATACTGCGGCACTTTACTTCTTTCATCTGCATTGTATGACAACCGCCGAAACTCCAATCCCTGAAGCTGACACAGAATTGGGCGCACCAACACCCATGACGGAAACTCTGAATTTACTCCCTCAAATGGATTATGATCTTAAGGAAATAAAGAATATGACAAGAGATGCTGCAAATCGACGCTTCAATGAGGCCCGCACTACCTCCAGAAGCAAGACGTCTCAATTGGCTCAATAAGGAAAAGGCATATCAAGTAAAACTCCCGACACATCACTGTGTCGGGTTTTTGGTGTTTGCGAGATGTCGCAAATTTCGTTTTCGGTTGGATTAACGGGCCAGTAGCTTTCTCAATACATATTGTTGAGAAATCTGATTGTGTGAGAAGAGCTGTGCAATCTCTTCACACTCTTGAATGTCACCGCGTATCAATTCTTCTTCTGTGGGCTGCGCGACTCTATTCATATCTTTTTCCTGCACAAGAATGACACTGACATCGCGCGCAGTGCGTCTGAATACAGCCATAAAAAAAGTTCCTTTGGTGACGCTTTCATCTCTCAGCGCACGGGCGAGCGTGCCATCTCGGAACTGCATGGAGATACGGTTACCAAACTCCTTCAGAAACTTCTGCGCTTCGTCTGGAGTCCATGATCCTTCCTTCATCATGCCTCCATCTTGAGTTCGATTCACCGCTGCAATGAATTGCTTTGCAAGCTTCTTGCCCCCAAGCACCTCCAGGGAGCTACCCCCGGCGATGTATTCGTCATACAGCAATGAATGAGCACCCGCCTTTTCAAGGAAGCACATGATCATCGAAATGCGCAAACCGTACTTCCGTTGTGTCCACCACTTCAGCAGCCATCCACCGAGGAAAAGGAGAACGAAGAAGATGCTCTGAATGATCAACTTCTCACCGACACCGTTACTTATCTGCACTAAACCTGCCCAAAACGCTTCCATCGAAAGAACTCCTTTTAAATGTCTCTTCCAACCGGTGAAGTGAAATACCGGCAATCCCCGCTTGGGGTTGCCTAAAAAGTATAATAGTTGTATTTTATTATGTCTATGACATCCAGCTGAAGCGATTCAAATGTCATAAAAGCCGCTAAATACCGATTTTGCGCTCTACGATAATGAGCGCTTCTCCTGTAAGATCCTCATTCACATGGCACGCATCCCAACCGTCGCGATCATCGGCCGCCCCAATACGGGAAAATCCACTCTGTTTAACCGCAGGGTGGGACGCCGCCGCGCCATTGAAAGCGACATTGCGGGAACCACGCGTGATCACGTCGTGTACAAAATCGAACGCGATGAAATGGATTATCTGCTTTTGGATACAGGAGGAATTGGCGGAGGATCAACGGATAAGGATTTGGAAGATGACGTTGCCGCCCAATCCCTGATTGCCCTCTCCTCTGCAGATCTCATTCTCTTTACCGTGAACAGCAAAGAAGAGCTGACCGCGAGCGACGTAGCTGTGGTCGAGATGCTCCGCAAACTCGGCCTTGGCTTTGATGTGTACGACTTCCGC
>CAYRQG010000082.1:0-5578 GCA_964426345.1 uncultured Candidatus Peribacteria bacterium | reverse complement strand
TCGTCCAGCTCCAGTTCGCGCTCTTCACAGGGGAGCAGTACCAATTCGAGTAATAGCAATTCATCGGGGAACAGCAGCAGTATGCACAATGCCGCTTCCGAGTCGTCCTCTGCATCGTCTCTATCATCTGTTTCTTCTCAGTCTTCCTCATCGTCTTCCTCGAACAGTGCATCATCCGTTTCATCGGGTAGTAGTTCATCGGCTTCATCGGGAACGTCTGCATCCTCCAGTAGTGATGCGTCGGATTCCAGCAGTCGCGCCTCCCCTTCCAGCTCTTCTGCGGAGGACCGGTGAATGGCTGCAGCAATAAAGATTGTTCGGTGTGTACAACGTCCTCTGCAAGCTCAGGCGGAAGTACGGCATCTACTCCCAATACCTGCAGTCCCGATTCCTGCACCAAACTGGGGGGCAACGAATTTTGTGCACGTATCGGCCATCCGGTCTGCACCCTTCTGCCGGATTTCCCGTGTATTTTGTGCGGCAATCCTCCCGGATCCAGTTCATCGCGCGCTTCTGTCCCCCAGTCCAGCAGTGCGCAATCCAGCGTGAGCAGCGCGCAATCATCCAGTGTGCCGCAAAGCAGTCAGAGCTCTTCGGTTCTTGCGTGTGTCCATATTTGCGGAAACAACCTGCGTGAATGTGCAGAGGAATGTGATGATGGAAATCTGGAGAATGATGACGGTTGTTCCACCACCTGCTTACTGGAAGGGGGATTGTGCGGTGATGGAATTATTGAATCCCGGTTGGGGGAAACATGTGAGCCGATTCTCACGGACCCTTCCTCTGATTGTGATCCCCAGACCTGCAAACTTGTTTCCCAGGCATCGTCGTCGCTGCGCTATGCCATCTGTGGAAACGGCAGGCGTGAAGGCTATGAAGAGTGTGATAACGGCAGACAGAACGGTAGCCCCACCGCTCTATGTGATACCTCCTGTCATCTGCCAAAAGGACGCTGCGGCGATGGACTGGTGCAGGTCCGTTCAGGCGAAGATTGTGAACCGTCGATCATGGGTCAGAATGCCCAGATGACCTGTTCCGCTGCATGCCGATACGTCTTTAGCAGACAGTTTTCCTCCTCTGTTGCGCTTATCAATGATTGCTCCGGCACAGAATGCAGAGATGGCGGCAGTGATTTCTGTGGCATGCAGGATGCGGTTTGCAATCCTGCAAATACGCTGCCCTGTATTCAGTGCATCCCGAACAATCCGTCCCTTCCGCCCTTCACACCGGGTAATTTCATTCCTGCGGGCATCCGGGTATCCAGTCCATCTTCTCGCTCCTCTTCCTCCCGTTCATCATCGTCTTCCTCTCGCCTCTTTATTACCAAGGCCAATTGCGGCAATGGAGTGCTCAATGCAGGAGAGCAATGCGATCAGGGGGTGGAAAATTCTGCAAACCCAAACAGCTTCTGCCGTCCGGATTGCACCTTCGGTCGTTGCGGCGATGCTGTGCTCGATACACCGCTTGAAACCTGTGATCTCGGATCACAAAACGGACGGCCTGGTTCCGCATGTACTGTGCTCTGTAGAAAAGCATCCGAAGCGCTTTCGGTCTTGCCAGCATCCGTGATCGAACTGCCGTTTGGAACAGTCTCTTCCAGTCCGCGTCAGCCAGGTCAAAATCCGGCTGCCGCTTCCGTGCTGACACCACCGGTGACTCCTGTACCACCGGGAAATACGAACTCCGGACCCGCAACCCTTGCTATTATGGCATTGGGAGCATCTGCGGGTGTGGCCTGGATGCGAAGAAAGAAAGCCTGATCCGCCGCCACAGCGCCGGCAGCAGAATAAACAGGGTCAGGAGAATACTCAGGCGAAGAGGGTAGACGCCGGGTGTTCCGTAACGGGAATCCACCACTGCGGTCATCAGCGCGATTGCCAGATAATGCACTGCGGCAGTGGCATACAGGACAATAAGTACAATGCCCGCCAGCCGTCCATCTTCTTCCATTTGCACAAAGCGGCGTGTGCGCCCGGACCACACGAGCAGGCAGCCGAAGACCAGGCTCACATGCGAGAGTGTGAAAAAGATCTGCTCGTAATACGGAAGCGGCATGCGCAGGCCAATCATCAGCAGATACAGCACCGCTGCCGCCCGCTGTGACCAATCCGATACTACCCATGGTGTGCCGCCCATAAATATTTTTTTCAAAGCAGGGTCTATCACCCGGTCATTGGCTATTCTTTCATAGGCATGACGGCTGGATGGCAGTGCGGATTCCAGGAGATAATTGCTTTCTTCGTGATGGAACTGAAGGACGAAGAATTGAAGAACGTGTAGAACGTAGCGTCGCGGGTGGTGCAGAATGGTCCGGATGCTGATCGATTTGCAGATATCCAGAAATTGCCGCTGATACTCTGCGCGGATAGCTTCCGTTCCCGTTTTCCATCCCTCGCGTTTATACAGAGGAACCTGTGAACTGATGAAAGGCAGGACCATGTTCCATGGATAATAGGTAGACGGGAAAATAGGAGGTCCCTTGTATTCCGGAGGCAGTACGCCTGTCTCGAGCATTTTCCAAAACGCTGCGTTGACTTCAGGGTCTGGAAAAATAATGTCCTGCGGCCCCCACAATTTTTCCGCCTGTGTCAAAAGATGCATGTGTACATAAAAATTGGGTTCCGCTTTGCCAAAAATGACAGCATTGCGGACATTCCACCCCATAATTGGCAGCAGTAATCCGCACAGACACGACAGGAGCCAAAGCCAGGAACGCGGTTTTTTTGCACTCCAGAAAATCAGGAGGATGCCGATTGTTCCAAAGAATGGTATCAGTAACATGGAGCGGACAATTTCAGATAATCCCAGCAGCACACACCCCGCAAACATCAGCCATTTTGATGAGCGTATCCATCCGCCCATCACCAGGAGCAGTCCTGCAAAAAGAAGTCCCGCTGCCGCCGAATCCGACAGGACAAAAGTGGTATAGAAAAACGGTTCACCGACCAGAATATCCACACACAAAAGGAGTAGTGCGCAGAAGAAGCCTGCACGTGCGCTTTGGAGCAGGAGAGTGGCTACCCATGCTGTCAGTGCCAAACCGAGTGAGAGCAGCAGTGCATTGCAGACCAGGATGAATCCGCCTGGTTCGGCGGCCTGTGCCGCTATCAGCATAAGAAGACCCAGGCCCGGTCCCCGCACCTGATCCATCAGTCCCATACTGGGATTCTTGAGTGAAAGGGCCACTTGCCAATATTCCCGTGTATCGGGGGCAATAAATCCGTGGGGATAGGCGATACGGAGGAGTACCGTCACGGCAACCCCCAACAGAAAACTGCTCCCTATTGCCAACAAAAGATGCTTCCTCGAGACGCGTGTGTGAGTGGCCATGCGCGATGTACCCTAATGTATTTTCCAGAGAGCGACAATACGCAGCGCATTCTGCTAGCATGCCTTCATGTCCGACAAACGTTTCACTTTTCGCCATTCTCTTCGGGTCATTATTGCCGTCGGCTGGTCGGATTTTCTCCTGAAGTATCGCGGATCGGTCCTGGGATACTTCTGGTCACTCATTGGTCCCGTCGCAAAGTTTCTCGTCATCTACTACGCCATTGGTCCCTACGTGCAGAGCACCATTCCGCATTACGCATTCTACTTATTCCTGGGCATTATCATGTGGGAACATTTTGTGGTGACCACAACTGCGTGCATGACCATGCTCGAGGAGAAATCGTCCATTATTCAAAAGCTCCTCTTCCCGCGTATCCTGCTGGTGTTCATGGTCGGGTGGACCAACTTTTTGGTGTTCCTCACGCACCTTGGCATCTTCCTTGTTTTCCTCTGGCTGTTTGGCTTTGCATGGAGCTGGTCACAACTGTATCTGCTGCTGCTTCTGGTCCAGATGTCGCTCATTTCTCTGGGCGTCGGCATGCTGCTCTGTGCGTATTCGTTGCGCTACAGGGATTTGCATCACATCTGGGCGATTGTGACCCAGATTTTTTTCTGGCTCACTCCCATTACCTACGCCTACAAAAATGATCAGCCGGTCGGGGCGGCATTTGTTACACTCCTGCAGAACCCCAGTGTCACCTCCCTTCGGGATTTTTTCGATATCATCGTCCGCTTCCAGCCGGTTTCCGTTCTGATGAACGACATGCACCGCGTGCTGCTGTATCCTATAGAACGTGGTATTCCTTCCTTTACACACGCTCTCGCTTTCACAGGTGTGTGTTTGCTGATTTTCTTTTTTGGTGCAAGGCTGTATCAGAAGCGCGCTCCGTATTTCATTGAAGAATATTAATGACTGATATCGTTCTCCAGGCCACCGGCATTTCCAAATCGTACGAACGTGCGGTGATGTCTTCGGTCATGCTGCAGGATCGTTTGCTTAAATGGCGTCTTCAACGGAAAAAAGTGGTAGTGCAGGCCGTGAAGCCGTTGTCGCTGACTGTTCACAAGGGTGAGTGGCTGGGTATCTACGGTCATAACGGGTCCGGAAAAACAACGCTCCTGCGTATGCTGGCAGGATTGCTCCAGTCCGATACCGGTGTCATTTACCGTAAAGGCAGTTTTTCCTGCTTCTTCGAACTCGGCATCGGCTTTCATCCGGAGCGCAGAGCCGAAGAAAATATTTATCTGCATGGCTTGCTACAGGGCTTATCGCGCAAAGAAATCAATGCGATGACTGCAGATATCATCAACTTTGCCGGAATCGAATCGTACCTGGATCTTCCTATTAAATGCTACAGCACCGGCATGCAGATGCGTCTGGCCTATGCGGCTGCCGCGCAGGTGGAACGCGATATTTATCTGTTTGATGAAGTGCTCGCGGTGGGGGATATCAGCTTCCAGCGCCATTGTCTCAATCATATGCAGAGCATGCGGGAAAAGGGGAAAACGGTGGTTCTGGTGGCCCACAGCTTGCTGTCTCTCGAATGTTTTTGTGACCGCATTCTGACAATGGAACACGGCCGTCTCAATAACGAGGCGATTATTGAGCCCGCAGTACGTACGATGAAGCTGAAAGGAGTCTCCGAGTATCTGGAGAGTGAAATGAAACTGCAGCCCGCACTTCAATCCTGATGCAGCTCACAGGTGCGGTATCCGCTCCACTTCGCTTTTCCAGTTACAGATAATGCCTCCATGGACGATTAATGTCTGATACAGCACATGCTCCCATGATTGCGTGGCTGATGCGCAGAGCGGCACAATCATACGCAGAGGATGGAGCCGGAAGAGCGTGCAGGCCATATCGGCTCCCCACACAAATTCTGTACCCGTACTCTGATATTGGTGCGGATAGAACACGCTGTTGTCTTCCCGGCGGTGCCACATGTTATACAGGGAGGAGTCCGCTTTTTTGCAGGGGGCGATCACGGCGACCAGATCGCCATCCATTGCATCCAGCAGCGATGTAAGCGTATCCGGGCGGATACGAATGTCTTCTTCCAGTGCCAGTACGTATCCCGTGTCACAGGTGCGAATCATGTTATTGTACGCCTGCATTTTCCGGAGCGGGTTATTGGTATCCGAGGAGGGGGACGTCGATTGGGTGTAGATGATTTTCTGAAAAGGCAGTGTGCCGGTTGCCGCACGCAGCCGCGCGTCGAACGCAGGATCTGCGGACATGTTGTACCAA
>CAYRQG010000081.1:0-5594 GCA_964426345.1 uncultured Candidatus Peribacteria bacterium | reverse complement strand
TTCCTTCAACATAGAGCCTGCAGATTGAAAAAAAGATAAATGTCGCAAAAAGCGTTCCGCCCAGAATTTTGCCAACAAGTGCTGTTACCTTCCAGAACTTTTGTCGCATGATTTCCCCTCGTATCCAAGAGTGTTGAAAGCCGCACCATGCAGCTTTCCATGTCAAAGATCGTCAAACATCCGCAGGCCTTGGTCAGGCCGTCGGATTAGGCATGCTTTAACAGAGGTAATTCTGGAAATCAAGACTCTAAGAGCCGCCTTTGCTTTGTGCTGAAGGATTACAAACAGAAGAGGGTGTACAAAAAAGACCCGCTTCTCCCAAAGTGGAGAGCGGGTCGGATGGGTGTCTGACGGGACCGTCAGATTAGTAGTTCGGATCCTCGGTGGAGCTAATTTTTCGTGACCGACATCTTGAGTTGATCAGGTTTTGTTGCTTGTGTGGCCTTATTTTTTTGTGCTTCTTTCTGGAGAATGTTTTGTAACTCGAGTCCTGCCAATATGAAGCAAATCAGTCCAAGTACCAACATCGTTTTCCAGGGCGTTTGCCCCGGAGCTTCATAATGATGATGCATTTTTTACGCCTGTATCCTGTTCAGTTTTTGAATTGAGATAGTGAGTTGGGGTGGTAAATGCCACGAAGGCGACAAATCCAATCATGATGAGAAACGCTGTAAGTTTTACGGCGTTCTTCCAGCCGTCATTGTCTGGAATTTCCTCTACAGAGAGGAGTGGTCCGAGACAAACAGGCTCTTTTGGCGGTTTGATCATTTTGAGTCCTGATGACTGGTGGATGCATAGGAGGGCTCCGTGACAGCAGGGCCCCGAACGGTAACCATTTCCATGAGTGCGACAGCGCCAATGACAAAGGCGAAAAAGCCAATAATGGTACAGACGGCTACAGGTGTACTCCATTCTTCTTCTTGAGCGACGGGGACGGACTCTTGCATAGGTGCTCTCCGTAACTGATTAGTTGAGGATCCGATGGTGTAAATGAGCCTTCATTTACGTTAAATCGCTCCACGGCCTTTCGGCCTTGGATTAGGCATGCTTTACCAGAAGTGGTTCTGGATATCAAGGCTCTAAGAGAGACTTTTGCTTTGAGTTTGGTTGGCTTGAAACCTAAAAACAACAAAAGAAAACCCGTTTTCCCCACTGGGGGAGAACGGGTCGGATGGCGTATCTTTCACTGCAACATCTCTCACTTTGTTTGTCGGACAGGAGTGTGTGACGCGCTCATTCTTGATTCAAACGTCCATGCTCCCCATACGAACAGCCCAAAAGCGAGAAGTTCTGCAATAAACCATAGTGTCGACCAATCAGCTATCTTCTTGTTTTCCGACATGATTGTATCTTTCCTCAGAAAATCTGACAGGTGTTTGGACCCGATTGTTCCAACGTACAGGTGCCGGTCGGGTTGGTCGTGGTTTTACGTGACTCTCATGCATTAGCAGCCCGTAAGAGCCACTACAATGGTGGCGAACATGATCACCAAAGACCAAAGGAGTCTCTGGCGATCTGCTTTTACTTCGCTGGGCAGTTTGTGACTATTAATTTGTTGCTCCTGGCTGTAATGAGCCAAAATAGATGGTGATGGGAGTGCCATCCACGAATGGATGTTTGATGTTTGGTCGGGGAGACCGCGGTTGCATGCTCAGCCATCCCATAAGGAGCAAGAGGAGGATGACCATGAGAGATTGTCTGAGTAATTCCGGGCTCCTCTTTTGTGATCCATCAATGTCTGACATGTGCTGTCTCCTTTTCTTGAGGTACTGCGACAAACAGTCGTACTCGTATTCTACCGTCCGGATAGGTATCAATGGTGCACTCTTTGAATCCGATTGCGATCAGAATCATCAGTACGATTCCACTGACAATCAACCAATCACTATGGTGATCCATACCATTCAACATTGTTTTCATCATTTTCTCCTGAGGCAATAATTTTTTATTTCTAAAACTGCTTCTGCAGATATCACGTTGAAGTGAAAGAACGTCAAAACCTCCACGGCCTTTCGGCCTTGGATGAGGTATGCTTTATCAGATGTGCGTTTAGATATCAAGATTCTAAGAGCCTCTTTTGACAAGTGGTAAATCAATAGGTGAACGATTGGTCCTTTGAATCTATTCGGCGTATACAATGGTTTTCCACACTCATTCTTTTTCAGGGTGCACGAAGAACTACCAGCTGTTGCTCAGGGTTTTTGATGTGCTGTCTTGCGAAATGTCTTGCATTTTTCCTGGTGGACGAACGGTCGTTTTTTGGCTTGTAGCAATGCTTCCGGGTAGAAAAATGCACATCTTGTATAGCAAAGTATGCACTTTCCATTTTATCCCTTCAGAAATTGGCTCTGCTACACTCGCGTTACATGCATTCCTTCCGCGCGCCATCGGCCGCTCTCGCCATTAGTCTCCTTGTCCTGAGCGCCTGCGCCCGTGTGCCCTACGGTGATCAGCTGCCCGTCACGCCCGATATCCCGCGTGATACCGATCCAACGGATACGATTGTCCTGCCGGAGAATGCACATTGTCCTGCGTTGAATAAAGATCCTGCCACCACCACTGCTACGTATTCCAATACCGACATGGGGATTAGTTTCACATTTCCCTACAACAATCACTGGGGATCATCCGTGCAGATTCTCCCTCCCTATACCGAACACACTCAGTCCGATTTCGCACCACTCGGCTACGTGATGTTTGGCCCGCCCACATCGGGAGAAGAACAGGGTCTAGGTGGCAGCTGCGATCCTGTGCAGTTCTACGAGCTCACATTCCTCCCTGCCCGCACAGCAAACGAAGCAGTACGGACAATTGAAGGGCGCGGAACGGAGGTGGTGCCCAATACCACTGTGCGGAAAATCGGCGATCTCACCGTTGTGCAGTACATCGATGCCGGACTCTGCAGTTACCCCACATTTGAAGTGATTGGCCAAAAGTATAACTACAGCTTTACGACCAGCTGCGGGCACGATGAAGAGGAGGAGATTGCGTATCTGGAGGATGTTGTGAAGAGAGTTACCCTTTCTCATTGATTCTTATGCGTGCCACATTTTTGAGTTTAATCGCGGTCTTCTTTTTTGTAACAGCCTGTACGCCACCGCGAGATGCAGTGGTGCCTGGGGCGCCAGTTACACAGCAGGAATCATCTGTTACCGCTTCATCATCGAGTGTGGCATTGCAGATGATGGATTGTGATGAAATTCCATTACCCGCAGCGCCCACCACCACAGAGGAAATGATTCTCGATGGATTTGGGACTGTGCGTGTTCCATATAATCCATCCTGGCTCGATAATCAGGGAGAGCAGTTAATGTGGGGAGAGAAGACAGGTGGCGGTATGCAATTTGGAGCGTATCGCTACGTACCCGATTTCAATCAGGCAGGTTTGCGTCATTGGAAAAATACCATCTGTGAACCGTCCCGCGATTTTGATTACAGCATTGCGATCGGGACGCGAGAAGAGCTGCTCGCACAAGAACAGGAGCGTGTGCCACCTCCGGCATCACCCATTACACAGGAGAGGATAGGAGAGGTAGATACGATTGTGGTGCCCGCCCCCGATGCTGCCTGCCCCACGCCGCACATAATTGTCCTGAACGATGGTGGGCCCAGTTACGATTTCTCACTGTCGTGTGAAGCGGTTCGCTTTTATAAAAATCCGATGCAGGAGCTGAGGCACATTGTAGAGACTATTAAAACCACGAAATAAGGAGGTTTATTCTGCGGAATCGTTCTATACTCTTTGCCTGATGACCCGCGTCAAAGAACCTCTTTCAACGGCTCCAAAAACCCCTGAAGATCCCACGATCTTCGGGCACCTCGATCGCGATGTTTTCGATACGCCCAACCAGTCTGCGTACGCAGATGGTCTGAAGAAAGGAGTGGATGAAGAATTGGTGCGTCGCATCAGCAAAGAGAAGAATGAACCAGAGTGGATGCTCGCACACCGCCTCGCATCGCTCAAAATTTTCAAAGACAAACCGATGCCGACGTGGGGAGCGGATCTCTCGACATTGGATCTCGATAACATCATCTACTACGCATCAGCTGGTACCACGGAAACGAATGACTGGGGAGAAGTGCCGGAGGATATCCGCCGCGTGTACGATCGTCTCGGTATCCCGGAAGCGGAAAGAAAGATGCTTGCGGGAGTAGGTGCGCAATATGAAAGCGAGATGGTGTATCACAATTTGAAAAAAGAGTGGGAGGATCTTGGGGTCATCTTTCTGGATATGGATGACGCCCTCCAGAATCACCCCGATCTCGTCAAAGAATATTTCATGAAGTGCGTGCCCGCATCGGATCATAAATTTGCAGCCCTCCATGGAGCGGTGTGGAGTGGGGGAACGTTTTTGTATGTGCCCAAAGACGTGAAAATCCGTGAACCCCTCCAGGCGTATTTTCGCATGAATGCCAAGAACATGGGACAGTTTGAGCACACGCTCATTGTGGTGGAGGAAGGCGCCGACGCGCACTACATTGAAGGCTGCTCTGCGCCGAAGTACGGCAGTCAGGGGCTCCATGCAGGCCTCGTCGAAATCTTTGTAAAGGACGGTGCAAAGTGCCGGTACTCATCAGTGGAAAACTGGAGTCGCGATACCTACAACCTGAATACCAAGCGCGCGATTGTGCAGAAAGACGCGACGATGGAATGGATCGGCGGGAATATGGGCAGTGGAGTGACCATGTTGTATCCCTGTTCAGTCTTAGTCGGTGAAGGGGCTCGGTGCGATCACATGGCGATTGCGTTTGCGAACAAAGGACAGTGGCAGGATACGGGCGCGAAGGTCTTTCACATGGCGCCGCACACCACGTCGAAAGTGACCTCAAAAAGCAGCAGCAAAGACGGGGGTGTTGCCGTGTATCGGGGACAGCTCAAAATTGCCCCGCACGCGCACGATTGCACCGCCAACGTGGAATGTGACGCCTTACTCCTCGATGACATCAGCAGGACCGATACCGTGCCCGACATTCAGGTTCGTAATAACGATGTGACAATCGCACACGAGGCAACGGTCGGCAGACTCTCGGAGGAAGACATTTTCTACCTCACGTCCCGTGGCATTGCCGAAGAGGAGGCGAGAGCGATGATTGTGAACGGATTCATTGAGCCGATTGTGCGACAATTGCCGTTGGAATATGCGGTGGAAATGAATCGATTGATTGAATTGGAGATGGAGGGGAGTGTGGGCTAAGTTGAATGAAAGCAGCCGTATTTGACATTATTGTTTAATGTTCTATATTTTTACTATGGAACATACGCAGTTACATCAAGAATTGCTCAATCACGGATTGCTCTCTGATGATGCAGAACGGGCACTATGGATTCATGGGCTCATGGAAAAGCATATAAAAGACAGGCGGTGGCATATCGCGCAGCTTTTAATTGCGCATAATGTTTGCATTGAAGGCGGTGGTCTCGATGTAGAACTTTCTGACAAATTGTACAATCTCTCACTCGGATCAGACCGATCGAAAAGTGTGACATCAAAACCGGCGGCGCCCAAAAAACTTTCGGTAAAGCAAAAAATGGCGTTAGCAGCTTCGCTAAAGGAAGTTATTTTTAGAGGGAATATACCGACTGCTATCCAGGC
>CAYRQG010000080.1:0-5633 GCA_964426345.1 uncultured Candidatus Peribacteria bacterium | reverse complement strand
TTGGATGGGGGAGTGGATTCCATGTCACAAGAACCGTGCCGCCCTGGGGGCTGGCGGTAATCCCTGTCACGCTTCCCGGAGCTGCGGCTGCAGCTGCAAGAGGAACGCACAGAGACAAAAATCCGAGGGCAAAACGAGTAGAGAGGTTCATAGAGTTTGTGTGAATGTTTCTGATCAGTATAGCAAAAAATGGGGTTTTGGACAAGGATGGGGCTCTAAAGCGCCTCAAAAGCCGCTCTTTTGCGAAAGTACAGAATTCTGTACGCTACCCCTCCTCGTGTCCGATTGGCGGATACGGGTTCAAAAATCGACCTTTGGCATCAATGGCGTACTTCATGGAGAAGGACACTGTGGATGCCGCTTTTGTGGGAGGAATGGAGATGGTAGTTCAAGCCGGCCCTCTTTTGGGCGAAGGAAAAACGAAATGGATCTACGGAGCGGTGGGTCATACTGGTCTTTGCATCTTGAAGGCGAAGAATGCTGTTACGAAAAATGACGACCCCGATGCCACCGTCACTCTGGAAGGAAAAGACGTGTGGTCAACTGCAACGACATGTGCATCTTTCCGGCTGCTGAGAAAAGCGGGTCTGCCCGTTGCTTTTCATCGCCGGCTGTCTCCCATCGATATGTTGGCGCCGCTTTGCCGCATGATTCCCCTGGAATGTATTGCCAGGCGCGTGGCGGAAGGGAGCTACTGCAAGCGCAATCCAGATATCAAAAAGGGGTATCGATTCGAGCGCTTGAAGATTGAATTTTTTGCAAAGACGACAGCGGGATCGTTGCGGCCTTTCAATGGTTATGATCCTATCGCAATCATGCCGCCCAATCCTGCGAATAAAGATGGTCGGCCTGATGATGATCCATTGATTATGAATCCCGAGAGCGACGAATGGGTATTGGCTCATTCGAAGACGGGAGTCACTATCTCAATGGGGCTGCCGAGTATGACGGTATTGCCGGAAGGAGTAACAATCGCACAGCTGGAAGAGCTGACCCGCAAAGCGTTTCTCGTCCTTGAAAAAGGATGGGCTGCGCTCGGCTGGCCGATGAGCGATTTCAAAATCGAATTCGGTGTCGATTCTAAGGGCAAGCTCTGCATTGCCGATGTTGTGGACGCCGATAGCTGGCGCCTCTACGACGACAAGGGTAATCAGATGAGCAAGCAGATTTGGCGCGACAACGAGCCGCTGGAAAAATTGGCAGCTGTGTACCGCAAGGTGGCGAAGATGGCCCAGAGACTGCGCATTCCGAAACAGGCAATCATTCTCTGGAAGACAGAAGAGATAGTAGGCCTGGACCTCAGCAGTGTCGAGAAGACCCCACTCACTGTCATCAATGCGAGTGCGGGATGCGAAACAGAAGACGCATTCGGCGATTTGCAGAAGCACATGATTGGTCCGCATCCGGCAGGTGGTGTCATCATCACATCCGGAAGCAGCCTATCTATGTCCGCTCGCATGGGACGTTTTACCGGCTGGCCGGTGATTGATTTGGAATCCAGCCACACGGCACCACCTATGCGAACGACTGGCCCCATGACATCGTTGCATGGAGTCGAGGGGGCATTGCAGGCTGCATTGAGAATGCTGTCACTCTCCAATCCGGCAGCCTACATGCACACCCAATATGAACTCGAATCGGCAATGAAATAGAGAAGGAGTACCCGACATCATGCCAAAGGAAGATGGTCCTGTGTTTTCAAATGCAGGACCGCTTTCTTGTGTCTTACCCCCGCAAGCTGCGCACAATCCCCGTCCCCCACGCCACAATCAGAATGTAGCCGCCTGCCAGCACAATCGCAGCCGCGGTCAGGATGCTCGTGTTCAAATACGGTGCTGCCAACCACAATGCCCCTCCCAGGAATGCGGTATAAAGAATCCACTGCAGAATGTATTTCCCGGAATACGAAAACGGCATACTGCGGAAACTTTGCGGAAGCAGAAGGAGCGCGAGCGTGACATGCGTGATGATGGACGTGATACACGCGCCCACAAATCCGTAGAGCGGAATCAGATACAGATTGCAGCTGATGGATACAATCGCGCCAATAAAGAGTGTGGTGACGAGTGGTTTCCAGTGATGCTTCGTGAGGAGGCTATAGAACGCAAAGAGGAGAATGCCATTGAAGAACATCGAAAATGCGAGAAGATGTAATGCCGTGTCTGATCCCGGGTGATCGATGGTGCTCATGTAGCGTTCGTTCGTGAGGAGTTCCATCAGCGGCCGGGACCACAGGAAGGCAAAGAGGAAGAGGGTCGTTCCCAAAAGCAGAATGATATGGAATGTTTTCCCGAGAAGATCCCGCGTGTCTTCGCCTTTTCCAGATCTCTCGCTCAGAATCGGCAGCGTCGAGTTTAAGAGGAAGGTCGGGAATAAATATGCCATATCCATCGCGCGCTGCACGAATCCGTAGTAGGCATTTTGAATGGCAAAATCGGGGCGGAGCATGGCAATCAGTGTCACGTCGGATTGGCGATAGAGTGCGGTACAGAGATACGCGAGGCCGTACGGAAGAGCCTGGGCAAAACACTTCTTCAGAAGGACCGAATCCCACTGCGGACGAATACGCAAAAACGTGCTGCCAAAAATCACCGAGAACAAAAAGAGCAGCATGGAACCCACGCCTCCGAACAAAAGGAAGAGATAGTAGTAGAACGGATCACCGCTTTCGCGGAGCCCCATCGCAATGAAAACGCCCGTGAGGCCGACTGTTAGAATGCGCTGCGAGACTTCTGCAATGAAGACGTAGTGCATCCGGTAGTTCACCTGGAAGACCGTGCGGATCACGCCCGCAAGTAATGTGAAGAACGGAACGAAGACAGCAATCGTGATACCAAGCGGGAGTACTGTCCCCTGCCACGCGGGCAATGCCCATGCGACCATCAGCGCCGTCCCGAGTGAGAGACAGAGAATAATAATGCGCAGTGTGAGCAGCACACCAAAAATTTTCTCGCGCTCTTTGCCTGTCACTTTACTTACTTCTCTGACGGCGACTGCGTAGAGGCCAAAGTCTGCAAGAATCCCGAAAATCTGCAAAAACCCGTACGCCGTGTTATACGCACCAGCCAATTCTTTTGTGAGTCCGATCGCAATGAATTTAACCGTAATAATCGACAAGGCGGCCATAGTGACCTGGCTGGCCACCTGCCAGAGAGTTGATGTTGCGATCTGCTTCGTAGACATGCTGCTAGGGTATAGGTTTTAGGCTTTTGCTTCTAGCGAATGGGGAGATTGCCAGTTTCTCCATAAAGCCTTGTAACCGATAAGCGATCCCCTATAAGATTCGCCTAATGCCACTGTCCTTCAAGCATCTCACGTCCGCACATCAGATTACCAAGGCTGATGCGGATCTGCTTTTGAAAACGGCTGCTGAGATGGAAACAGTGGTAAAGGATGGCTACTCCGAACGGCAGAAAGGAAAAATTCTGGCCGCTCTTTTCTACGAGCCCTCCACCCGCACGCGCCTCAGTTTCGAAGCAGCAATGCTGCGACTGGGTGGTGGCGTGATTACTGCAGAAGGTATCCAATTCAGCTCGCTCTACAAAGGTGAAAGTATTCAGGACACGGTCATGATGGCGGAACAGTACGCAGATATCATTGCTATGCGCCACCCAGAAGCAGGCAGTGCCGACAAAGCTGCAAGCGTCCTTAGTATTCCATTCATCAACGCCGGCGATGGTCCCGCGCAGCACCCATCTCAATCGCTATTGGATCTCTACACCATTCAGAAAGAACTCGGACATTTTGATGGCATTACCGTTGCATTTGCCACCGATCCCGTGCATTCCCGCACCATCAAATCGCTCGCGCAGATTCTGAGCATGTACAATCCCAAAGAGTACATTTTCATCAGCCCCGAAAGTCTGCAGCCCACCAAAGAATTCCTGGCAGATCTCGAAGCCAAGGGCGTGACATGCAGAGTGACGACCGATTTCAACGCACTCCGCGATGCCGACGTGCTCTACATGAACCGTCTTCAGCAGGAGCGATTCGAAGATCCCAAGGAATTCGAACGGTTGCGTAAAGACTACATCCTTACGGCAGATATGCTCAAAGGGTCCAATACACTGATCATGGATCCGCTCCCACGCGTAGATGAAATTGATGTAAGTGTGGATGCCCTTCCCACAGCTGCCTACTTCCGCCAGACAAAAAACGGACTCTACATGCGCATGGCGCTTTTGGATCTGCTGCTCGAAACGCACTAACATTCTCGTCGTGCCTTCGCTTCTTGTATCTCTGCGGCGCATGGCATCCTCGCCGGCTTTTTCGGCTTACCTGATTGTACCGCTCGCAGCGCTCTACTTTGCCTGTTTTCACCCGTACACATCATTTACAGATATCGCTTACTTTGGCGGTGATACATGGGAGTATCAGGCAATGAGTGTGAACTTTGCGAACGGGCACGGCCTCAACCGGTTCGGTGGAGTGGAGCCGTTTGAAGCCTATCAATTCGGAGAGATGGAATGGAATAAAGAGTTTGCCGGCATCGATGAAAAAACCTACGCCGACCGGCGCAGTATTTTTATGAATGCCGGAAAAAACGGAGGAGATTTGGATACGAACCGTATGCCGCTTTACATGATAGCGACAGGAACGGTGTATGCACTTTTTGGAGTTCATCCGCTGCTCATCAAAAATATCCAGTTGCTTCTGCTCTGTCTTGTGGCCGGAGGATTGCCGCTGTTGGGGTCACTCTGGTGGAAGAAAAAAGGGCTTCTGGCAGGGCTTCTGGCCGGCGCCCCATTTGTGGGGTCAACGATGCTTTTCGCCAATGTCATTATGGTGGAGACGCTGACAGTCTTCGTCCTCTATCTCTGCATTCTTGGAGTGGCGTTCTATCAGGAGCATCACACAGCCCGGCGGGCATTGCTTGTGGGTGCACTCCTTGGATTATGTTTACTCACCAAGCTCTCGCTTATTCTCCTGCCCTTTATTGTTCTCGTATTGCTCTGGTGGCAGCAGAAAAATAATTGGCGCCACATTCTGTTGATGGGCCTCACCTGTACCGCGTGTCTCGTGCCGTGGTCTATCTATACGAGCGCGCAGGTGCACTTCTTCGTTCTGTTTTCTACGGAATCCATGTATGACGGACTGCTGGATGCACACAATGAATACACGGTTGCAAATGGTCTATGGCACCCCGAGTGGCGCGACCTGCCCGACAGTTTTTATCGGAACGACGGCATGGCGGATCGGCCGGATTTTTTGCGGATTGCACATTTTTATCTCGTCCATCCCAATCGCATTGCACGCCTGCCGCTCAGTAAACTTGTTGCAGCGGTGACACCTGTCCCCTCAGCTGTTTTACTGGTGATGCTTCTTGCGGTGCAGGGCTTACTTGGCTCATTACTGCGCCGCCCGTTTTTTCGGATCATCAGCCTTCTTCTTGTGTTGATGGAATGGTGGATGCTCACGCTCAATAACACGCTGCGCATTACACTGCAGCCGCTGGTCAATAACGATGGTATCTGGCCGCTATTGGCAGGTTTTACGGCACTCTGCGCCCTCCTGCTGCGCCGGTTTTTGCTGCCGGATTTTTCGCGCTTCCCGCTGATGGCGACTGCTGTCATTCTGAACTTTTTCTGCATAACCATTCTCGTCATGTCTGATGATGCCGTGTATCAAAGCAG
>CAYRQG010000079.1:0-5683 GCA_964426345.1 uncultured Candidatus Peribacteria bacterium | reverse complement strand
AACCCTTTCCGGGAACGTAACGGCCAAATTTTTGTGCGATAATTTTTCCAGTTGGATCTTTTGTCAACTTTCGCGAGCGCATAACTATGTTTGTTCCATCGTCATACATGGTGTACTCATATCCACTCTGGAATTTCACCCAATCCTTCAGTCCAGCTGTTAGCAGGGTTTTGCGGAAAATGATTGCATCATTTCCTTCTGGAAAACCGTTCGCTTTTGCAGCCTCCACAGCAGTGCCATCTTTCTTTATTTCATCAACCATATTTGCGAACGAGCGGAATACTCTTCCCGTTTCTGTTTGCAGATACTTCACGCCACCTTCCTTTTCAAGCGGGGATTCAATCCATCGGTGGAATTCAAACCAATTTTTTCTTTCAGTTCCTGCCTCTTGTCTACAGGCTTCTTCTCTTCTTCTTTCTTATCCTCCTTCTTGTCTTCCGGCTTCTCTTCATCTTTCTTAATTTCACCACCAAGCACTTTGTACTCGTCTTCAAGATCTGTTTCTTTCTTCTCCAAAGCAGTCAGATCATCTTTGTATTTTTTCAAAGTCGTTTGATTACCCTCCATTCTTTTAGTGATATCCGTTAACTTTTCCGTCCAAACTTTCTTTACAGCTTCTTTGTCTTTATCGTCACCAAGATCTTTGAGTTCTTTCTCCATACTCTGTTTTTCTGCAAACATTTCTTTATCAAGATTAGTAGTATTTTTAATATTTTCCTTCAGCGTTTTCTTTTCCGTTTTCAATGTCTCGCGATCCTTTTCGTTCTGCTTCTTCACCTGCTCTTTATTCTCCGCATCATCCTTCGGCTTTGGCACTCCTTCTTCTTTATTCTTCTTCAGTTTTTCATCGACACGTTCCTGCGCAGTCTTCGGCGCATTATTGGTATCTTTTTTCTCATCGGGTTTCTTGTACGGCTTTCCCAAATCCTTGAAGTTGCGATACGCATCCATAATGGTTGCAAACATTTTTCCAATGATCACCAGCCACTGCATCCAGTCATTTCCCGCTTCTCGTAATTCCGCACTGTACCTGCTCAAATCACGGGTAATTCCCTCTCCGATTGTGCGAGGAGTTTTCAAATTATCGAGCTCATCACGGAGCGCAGATTGCTGCTCCTGCATTGCGGAACGCTCTTCAGTAGTGAGCGCTTTGTTTTCTGTGAGTTTTTTGGTGTTTTCCTGAATTTGGCGATCAAGATCGGCAATACGCTTTTCTGTCTCCTCCGTTTTTTTTGCAGTATCCAACTCTGTCTGTAAAGACGTGCGCTCTGCGAGAATTTTTTTATGTTCTTCACTTTCTTTTGCCGGAGCGCCTGCTGCACCGCTTTCAATACTGGTAATTTTGTCAGTCACTGTTTTCAATTTTCCCTCAATTTCCTTGATCTTGTCCTGAGCTTTTTGTATGCGTGCTGATACTGCTTTCTCGGCATCACTTTTGCTGTCCACTGTCTCTTTCTCGTCTTCGGTTTTTTCTGCAACAGTCTCCGGTTTTGTTTCCGGATCATCAAATAAAAATCTGTGTTCATGGAGCGTGAATGCCGTAGAGTGGTGGAAGCGCATCATAGAAAAAGGGTTAGAGGGCTGTAGGAGGTGCAGCCTGTTCAAGATTTTCTTCGAGCATGGAAAGAGCCGATGCATCTTCTGCGCGGCTCTCTGCTTCGGCTGTCTGCAGTGCCGTGCGGCGATAGGTTGTGACTGTGGAATTCAGCTGCGCTTCCCAGTTCGCATACGCTTCATCATATTTTGCAAATGCTGCTGTGTAGCGCTCGTAGCGCGCCGCGTGGTCTGCTTCTGATTCTCCAATGTACGGGTCATCGAGGTGCGGAATATTGGCACTCAGGAGTTCTGGTTCAATGGAACCCATAAGGGAGTCGTACACTTCATTCCCGGTTGGGAATGTGAGTGGGTCGGTACCGGCAGAAGGTGTCTGTGTGTCATCCATAAGAAAATGTGGGTATTCCTCTTATTCTAGCAAATTTTGGCTTTTTAGGCAATATAAAGGCAAAAGAGCGATACAAGCACCCTCTGGAAGCCACTTCGTGATCAATTCTGTTTTAATGGACTTTTAGCCTGTTTTGGGCATTTTCCTATGTTTTCTACTTCAGTGAGCCAGCGCTTTCTGGATTTCTTCTTTCCCCTCCTGCATTTTTTCAATCCCTTTCTTGATATCCTCCGCCCGCTTCTGTGCATCCTTGGCCGCATCCACAATGGGCTGTGCAGCAGATTTAGCTCGATTCACTCCTTCGTTGATTGTTCCGCTGGCCGTATCAATCACCTGTTGAACTGTTGCCTGTGATTGTGCACAGCCAGTGAGGAGCAGCACCGACAGAGCACTGAGCATCAGAGTACGTTTCATACAAAGAATCATACGTATAAGAAAAAACAAAGTCACCATGGGTGAAGACATGCTTCGAGCGTCCGCAGCATGACACGCTTACACCTCTTTCTCCTTCACTTCCTTCGATTCCACAAACAGCTGTTCAAAGGAACCGGATGCTTTTTCGAGAGCGCCGCGCAGCAAATCCACTTCGCCATCGCGCATGCAGAGGGAAGATGATGCATTCAGAATCTTCTCTTTGTCTTCCTTCTCCAGCTTCACGCCCTTGATACCGGTGAGAGATGCGTGCAGCACAATGTAGGCATCGCAGACATCACACTTGAGCTGCATCAGCACGAAGTCATCGCTTGTGAGGCGAACGCAGGTGAAATCAACGGGCACTTTTTCGCCGCACTGCGGACAGCGCATCTGCTGGGAAATGCGTTGGATAATCTGATGAAGGGTGTGTGGGTCGAACTCCATGCATTTCATTTTAGCACCGTAAATCTGTGTTATCCAATGAATTCACGTGAAAACAGTATGAAACTGCGAAATGTAAACTTAAATGAACAATTTTCGTGATCAATCAATGGATTTTCTCAATTAGAAGCCAAAAAACCGATACACACAGACGCATGCTTCTTTCGCCACCGCCGGTTTACGGGCATACTGCCCCACTCCATGTCGCTCCTCTCCCGCACTCTCCTTGGCGCCTCTATTCCCTTCGTATTGGTTGTTTTGTACGTGATTTCCATTCAGAACCCATCTCTGCCGGTAGTAGAATCGCTGGATATAGGGATTGAGCACACGAAGAGCATGACGCTCTCTATTCAGATCACGAAAAATGACGCATTGCGCCTGATCGAAATTTCCAACGATGTCCTGGAACCGATTGCACTCAGTACTCCGGAAGACTGGAAGCGCGGAGAGGTTCGCAATGTGCCCTTGAAGTCTGTGATTGGGGCAGAACCAAGTTTCGGGTACACGCGCTGGACAGTGCCTGCGAAAGCAACGGTCAGCTACAAAACCAAACATCCGTTTGAGCACCTGAATATTCACAATCCATCCGGCGTGCCGGTAAAAATCAGACTGACGGTTGTGGATCTGCAGAAAAACACCGGCGACCATCAGGTGTATCTTGTGAAAGAAGGAGCTGTAAAGATTCCATGACAGTTATGAGTTATGGGTTATGGGTTATGGGTAATTTATTTTTTATTTTTCATCTCCGATGCTGATTATTCCGATTCACACGCCACTTATTCACACAGGAGACAATCTTGCAGATCTGCTCAAAGCATCTGAAGAATTGGAGCGCGGCGATATTGTAGTAGTGTCCTCGAAATTGATTGCAACTGCTGAGGGGGCAGCGATTGATCTGTCGACTCTGACACTATCGGATGAAGCACTCTTTTTTGCAGAACAAACGGAACGCGATGCGCATTTTTGTGAAGCGGTGATTCAGGAAACAGCGCGTCTAAACGGACGGATTATCCGGGCAACCACGGGCGCGCTCCTGACAGAAGTGCAGCCGGACGGATTCTCGGGGACAATCCTTGTACCCAATGCAGGGCTGGATCAATCAAATATCGCGAGTGGATACGCAATCGGGTGGCCGCATGATCCTGTGAAATCGGTGAAACACCTCTCGAACGATCTTGGCGTGCCCGTTATCATCAGCGATTCCTGCGTCTATCCACGACGTATGGGTGTGACCGCGATTGCACTTACGGTGTGCGGCATAGATCCCATCAGCGATGCCAAAGGCCAGGCTGATTTATTTGGTCATCCTCTTACAATCACTGTGGAAGCAACGGCGGATCAGCTGGCCGTGGCAGCCAATGGCGTGATGGGAAATGCGGGGCAATCGATTCCTGCAGCCATTATCCGCAATGCATTACTCCCCTCTTCCGGCTTTTGTGGATGGGTTCCGGGTATGCACTCCGAAGAAGATTTATTTGGATGAAGGTGGACGAATGTGTCCGATGTGACCAAGGGGACCAAAGTGGGTGATAGTATGGTTTTATGCTGTATGAAAGACCGTATCAGAAGTTAATTGTATGGAAAGAGTCACATCAATTGTGTTTGAAAATTTATGAAATAACGAAATCTTTCCCAAGCATTGAGCAATTTCGTCTTATTGACCAAATGTGCAGAGCGTCTTCGAGTATTCCTGCAAATATTGCAGAAGGGAGTGGTAAAACTTCAAAAAAGGAACGTTTTCGTTATTATGAAACCGCAAGTTGTTCTCTAGAAGAGCTTCATTATCACTCACTTCTTTCTAGGGATTTACGGTATACTAATGAGCAAACTTTCAATGAAATTGATAATCATATCCACCGTATCAGTTATCTCCTCGGAAAGTTAAAATCATCACTCTTCTAAGACACGTCGGTCCCCTTGGTTCCCTATTCCACCTAGTCCACCTCTCGAAAAATGCCTGTCCCAAGTTATCAGCTACTATGCACCGGCAATAAAAAAATCGCGAACGACGTGTATGAATTTTCGTTCAAGCGTCCCGGTGAACTCACGTTCCGCGCAGGACAATTCGTCCTCTTTGATGTCGCCCTGCCCGATGATGCTGCAAATATCCAGACACGTGCATTTTCGATTGCTTCTACTCCCATGGAAGATGAACTGCTGTTTGTGGCAAAGCTGAAAGAAGGAGGTCGCGCGAGTATGTGGATTGAATCGCGCTTGAAAGAAGGCGATACCGTCCGTACACAAGGGCCGTTCGGAAACTTCCTCATCAACAAAGAGAATCCCAAAGAGCTTTTGTTCATAGCAACATCCACAGGAGTCGCCCCGTTCCGATCACAGATTATCGATGCACTGGAATCAGGGTTCACCAAACAGATCGATCTTGTGTTTGGCGTACGACATACAGAAGATTTATTCTGGAAAGAAGAGTTTGAAAAATTGGCACAACAGTACGAGAATTTCTACCTGCATATTGCACTGAGCGGAGATAACGACGACTGGGCCGGACACAAAGGTCGTGTGCAATCACTCGTGACACTCATTACGAAAGATTTCTCCCAGAAAAATATCTACGTGTGCGGCAGTCCAGATATGACAAAAGAAATGAAGCGACTTGCACTCGAAGAATGGAACGTGGAGAAAGCAGATTTGCATGTGGAGGGGTATATTTAAGTGTCACTCTGAGCTCGTCGAAGAGTGAACACTTGCCCATGCTTCGACGAGCTCAGCATGACACATCGACTTACTTCTTATTCTCCGTCATCACACGCACAAACTCGTCAAACAAATAGTTCGCATCTTCCGGACCCGGCGTTGCTTCGGGGTGGAACTGCACGGAGAAAAATTTGCCGGACTCGTGACGGATTCCTTCGACTGTCTGTTCATTCG
>CAYRQG010000078.1:0-5810 GCA_964426345.1 uncultured Candidatus Peribacteria bacterium | reverse complement strand
TCGATACATGAAAAAAATCCTTTTCGCTCTTCTACTGGCCATTTCCCTGGGCCTTTCGGTGGCTCCGGGCACGGTGCCGTCTGCCTACGCAGATTGTATCAGTAGTGCCTCGCCCGATGAGCCGCTTTTGAAGAAGACGAACTGTATTCAGTTGCTACAGTCGCTCGGTCCGAAGCAGGTATTGCCTCCGGCACCAGACATTCAGATTTTCTTCGATTACTTTTCCAACACCTGGCCGTGGGTGCTTGGGGTGGCTGCGGGAATCGGTGTGTTGCAGTCGCTGGTGGGGGGAGTGGAAATTATGATGTCCGGAAGTGACAGCGGAATGCGCGAAGGTGGAAAAAGCAAAATCATGTGGGCTCTGGCAGGACTGCTAATGGTGGGCTTGGCCGGATTCATCCTGCGTTCACTCAATCCCATTTTCTACAACTGATGTTTACACTTCGTCTCGCCATCGCGCTTGGTGCATTGCTTCCTGCCTCCGTGGCCTGGGCAATTCCGCTGCCCCCGGCACCGTGTGCCAGCAGCCAGTTCGGCTGTGGAGGCGGCCCGTCCAATGTGGTGCTCACTGCACTCAAGGGAGATGGTGGCATAGCATCTGTCATGCTGCAGGTTGCTGCCGGTCTTGCGGTGCTCTACATCATTTGGTCTGGATTCCAGATGGTGATCAGCATGGGGGATGAAGGAAAGCTCACACAGCACAAGTGGGGAATTGCGTATGCGTTGATTGGTCTTTCCGTTGCGATTCTCTCCCAGTTTGCTGTGTCTGTGGTGGGTACGCAGAACTATGGCCAGTTGGGTGGCAGCGGCCCCCTCTACATTGTGGTCCTGGCACAGGCTGCGTCTATTCTGCGCACACTGCTTAACGCCGTTTTCCTGCTGATCCTGATTCTCATTGGTCTCAAGATGCTCTACGCACAGGGGAAGGCCGATGAATTCAATACTGCAAAAAAGATGCTCACGTGGGCACTGGTGGGTGCCGTTCTTGTGAACCTGTCTGCCGCACTCGTGATTGCGGTTGGTTCGTTCTTTGCTGTGAACTGATGCAATTCTTTCTCTTCCTCATCGGCTTCTTCCTTCCGGTTGCCCACGCAGACACCCTCAATGGTGCGGGTGCCGGTGCGCCGGGCGTGGATGGTATGTGGTCCGCTATCTGTAGCGCCATCCCATGTTATACCGATGTAGGGGGAGCGGGGTCCGGCGGACGGTATCTGATTGTGGCATTATCGAATTCCATTATCCTTTTCATTTCGTCCATTATTGGAGCGGTGGCTGTGTGTATGATGATTTATGCGGGTATCAAGATTGTGACGAGCGACGGAGCGGAAGATAAAGTGAGTGAAGCGAAGAAAATCATGCTCTACGCAGCGGTTGGCGTTGCACTGAGCCTTATGACGACTATTGTGATTTCGTTCGCAAAAACGTTCATGCAGGCTATTTTCTCGTAAATGGAGTTGTTCTTTCAGGTGCGGAAGGGCTTTTTTTGCGCTACCATTTGCGCATGGTACGACACTACATCACCACGGCTATCGATTATCCGAACGCAAACCCCCACATGGGGCATGTACTGGAGAAGGTATTGGCAGATGTGATCGCCCGATGGTTCCGCCTGAAGGGAGAGGAGGTGCGGTTTCAAATCGGGACCGATGAACACGGCATCAAAATCCAGCAGACCGCAGAGAAAGAAGGCCTGACCCCGCGTCAGCTGGTGGACCGCAATGTGCCGTTTTTCCAGGAACTCTATGCGAAGCTCGGCATCTCTGCCGATGTCTTTGTCCGTACAACGGACCAGGAAAAACACTGGCCCACGGTTATGGCTCTCTGGAAGAAGCTCCGCGACAAAGGCATGCTCGAAAAGCGGACCTACACCGGACTGTATTGTTCGGGTTGTGAACGTTTCCTTACCAAGCGCGATCTTGTAGAGGGAGTGTGCGATATCCACAAGCGGGCACCGGAAGAGGTGAAAGAGGAGAACTGGTTTTTCAAACTCAGCGAAGAAACAGCGTGGTTGAAAAACCTGCTAGAAACAACCTACCGCATTATCCCCGACAGCCGCAGGCACGAGACGATGACGCTCATTGAACAAGGCCTGGAAGATGTCTCGTTCTCCCGCCCGCTTTCCAGTTTGAGCTGGGGTATCCCCGTGCCCGATGACGAGGGTCAGGTGATGTACGTCTGGTGCGATGCACTCACGAACTATATTTCCGGACTCGGACTTCTGACGGATCACGAAGAGAGGCAGTGGTGGGACGATGCAACGGTCACGCATGTGATTGGCAAAGACATCGCACGTTTCCATGCACTCATCTGGCCCGCCATGCTCAAAGCCGCCGATGTGAAAACGCCGGATCAGCTCCTGATTCACGGCTTCCTCACAAGCGAAGGACAGAAGATGAGTAAGAGCCTTGGAAATGTTGTGAAGCCCGAAGAGGTGCTCGCACACTTTAACGGAAACCCCGATCCGCTCCGCTTCTACCTCAGCCACGAGGTGTCTGTCGGAAACGATGGCGATTTCAGCTGGAAACGTATCGACGAAGTGTACGACAGTAAGCTCAGAAATCAGTTGGGGAATATGCTTAACCGCGTGCTCGTGATGCTCCGCAAAGAGAACGCTGTGCTCACGATTCCCGTTACATCTGAAGATGCACAGGGGACCGCTGCTGTGTGGAGTGCCTTCAGTTCATTCATGGACAGCTTCGAAGTGCATACCGCGCTCCAGAGTCTGACTGCGGGGGTGGATCAGATGAACGCCAACTTCAATACGGCCCAGCCATGGAAGCTGGAAGGTGCCGAACGTATCAGTGTTCTTTCGACTTTTGCAGAACTGCTGAGACTCACTGCACTCATGCTCCTGCCGTTCATTCCCGATACTGCGTACCGGATGAGCAAACAGCTGAATGTACCGTATGCAGAAGCGATGAAAGAGAAGAACTTCGTGATGACCGAGGCTATGCAGACCTGGGGCGGGGTGACGAATTGGACGCAGGTGGGGGAGCCCTCGATCCTGTTTGCACCACTGGAAAAGCCCGAAGCGTAAGGGTTTTTGATTGATGTCTGCGATTCTTGTATACTCTCTGTGCTTTCCGGAGTTTGCGAGCATGCAGAATTGAGAATTGCGGTGTTTGCCCCGGCGGAGCGTTTATCCATTCTTTCCCCATTTTCTATGTTTGATCCTATGTCTGAACTGAGCGGCGGTATGCCCCAGGACGACCAGCAGCAGCCTGCTCCGTTCAATCCTCCTGCTCAGCGCCAGGGTGGTTTTGGTGGCGGCAACCGTTCCTTCGCCGATGATATTCACTCGGTCACCATCCACGCACGCCAGCGCACGTTCTATATCGATCTGAAGCAGTCCGGTAACGGCAAGTTCTTCAAGATCTCTGAGAAGTCCCGCGGCGGACAGAAGACCACGATCATGTTCGATTCCGAAGACCTCGATCAGTTCATCAATGCGCTGAACGAAATGAAGACGAAACTCGCAGCGTAATTTGTTATCAGGAACAATAAGAAAGCCGGGGAGCAGTCTCTGGCTTTTTTGTGTCATTCTGAGCTCGTCGAAGAATCGACACGTGTGCATAGTTCGACGGGCTCACTATGACACGTTTCTTAAGCCCCGCTTCCAGTCTGCGGCTTTCATTGGCTTCTTTCCGGCTTCCTGCACCATTGTTAAGTATAGAGTCGATCCGTTGGCGCAGAGCAGGGGAATACTGTCCGGAGTTTCTGTGAGTGATGCTTCCAGCAATTTCATCTCATGTCCCTCGATGGTTGTGACTACTCCCGGCCAGGGATTCAGGGCACGGATACGGCGATCAATATCAATCGCGGTCATGGTCGAAAGATTAATCTGTGCATCCTCGCGCGAAAGTTTTTTGCAGATGGTAATACCCGTTTCGGGTTGGGGTTCGGGTTTGAGTGGCTTCTTCAATGTCTCCACAAGAAGCTCGGCTCCTGCCTTACTGAGTTTCTCCCGCATCGTCGTATCGGTATCAGTGGGACCAATCGGCATTTTCGTGATGGAGAGGATGGGGCCTTCGTCGAGTCCTGTTCCCATAATCTGTACCGTCACCCCCGTTTCCGTATCGCCATTCAGAATGGCATGTTCCACTGGAGATGCGCCGCGCCAGCGGGGGAGGATAGAACCATGCACGTTGATGGGAGCGATGGTGGGGAGATCGAGGATGGGTTGCTTCAGAATTTTTCCGTACGCGACCACAATCAGATAATCGGGTACGGACATGGTGTGTGCATCCAGATACTCTTCCAGTTCGAGGTTAATGTTTTCCGGTTGGAACACAGGAATCCCTTTTTCCATCGCGAGCATTTTTACCGGCGATGGCGTGAGCAGTTGTTTGCGTCCCACGGGTCTGTCGGGTTGTGTGATGACGAGCGAGACGTCGAACGCCGCATCACTCAGCAGTAATTGCAGAGCGGGGACAGCGAAGTCCGGAGTGCCACAAAATATTATTGAATGACTCATTAATGATAGTGTACATCAATCAGTGACTATGAATTATGAATTATGATTTATGTATGGTCGATTTTTATAATTTCCATAATTCATAATTCTTCAATCATAATTCAATTTGAGTCGTTGTGTCATCTTTTAATTGCATCTTACTACTACAATAAACAGATCATTATTAAGCAACAACATATAATTGTTGCAAAAGAGAAATCGTCGTACTGTGAGACCCTTTATGCCTCTCACCCAGCAAGACGCACAAGCGGCATCCGCACTATTCTCAAAAGCAAAACGGATTGCGTGCATTTGTCACCGGGGTCCCGATGGCGATGCGATTGGTGCGGTGGTGGGTATGGCGCTTCTGCTGGAGCAGCAGTATCCCGAGAAGAGTATCAGTATGCATTGTGTGGATCCGGTACCCGATACGTTTTTATTTATGAGCGGAGCCAAGCGCATTGTCCCTCCTCCTACATTTCAGGAAGGGGATGCAGCGGTGGTGGTGGATTGTGCAGAGCCGAAAATGACCGAGATGCAGCTCACGCATCCGCAACTGTTCAATGGAACAATTCCACTCCTGATGATTGATCATCACCCGGGGAACCCGCTTTTTGGCACCGTGAATATTCTTGTTCCCCAGGCTGCATCGACCTGCGAAATCATTGTGTCCCTGGCCGATGCACTCCAGTGGGAGATTGATAACGATGTGGCAACGGCACTCCTCACCGGTGTCTATACCGATACCGGAGGCCTGCTCCACAGCAATACCACTCCCGGCGTCTACCGTGCTGTCGGACGCCTGCTTCGCGCAGGGGCACGTCAGCAGATGATTGTGACGGCAGTCTTCCGTACGGCAAAACTGAGCACGCTCAAGCTCTGGGGAAGAGTGCTCGAGAAGATCAGTGTGACGGAAGAAGGGGGAGCGATCAGTGCGGTGACCGAAGGCGACTTCCGCGCAACAGGGGCGGAGTACAGTGAACTTGCTGGCGCCATCGACTACGTGAACGCTGTTCCGGGTATGCGCTTCTCGATGGTGCTTTCTGAACGTGACGGCAAAGTGAAAGGAAGCCTACGCACACTGCGGGACGATGTCGATGTAGCGGCAATGGCAGGGAACCTGAGCGGCGGCGGACATAAGCGAGCGGCGGGATTTGCAGTGAATGGAAAACTGAAACCGGAGGTGCGCTGGAAGGTGATTGAGGAGGAGAAAATAGATTCCAAATAAAATTGCCGTCTCCTGTAACAGGGGACGGCATAGTGGGTTTCGCTGTTTCGCAACACCATTGATCATCGGTACAACAAGATGATCCGCAGGCGAGGTTCTGAATTGTCACTAATTTCACTGGGGCTTTCA
>CAYRQG010000077.1:0-5826 GCA_964426345.1 uncultured Candidatus Peribacteria bacterium | reverse complement strand
GAATCTAATCTCTTCGTCTGCGACGATCTTCAAAATCACTCGCTCCACCGGAGCTGTAACATCTGGCTCTTCTGGAGCCGCTGCTGCAGCTGGCGGAAGTTCTTCACTGACATTGGGCTGTGTCGGCTCGGGTTCTGTCGTCTGCTCTTCTGGAGTCGCCTCCACTTTTGGTTGTGGCGCTGCAGTCTTTTTTGGACTGCTAACAGTCTTCACTTTCGTGTCAGCAACCTGCGTTTTTCCACGCGAGGTAAACAGCGACAAAAAAGAACAAACCAGACAAAAGATAATGAGCCCAGCAAGAGTTCCGACACAGGAGGCACCGAAACACATCCATGCCCCCTTTTGCTGGGCCTTCTTGTTGCGACGATCGCACTCTGCGAACATCGCCTTCTTTTCTTTCTGCATCGATCGCCACCACTCCCTCAGTGTCCTAAACTGAGGCGGGCGGTTGCCCGCAGGTCTTCGGGATTGATTCTGAAGCTGCTGACGATTCGGTCCTGGCGGCTTATCCGACTTTGAAGAATGTGAGATGATGGGGCGGGGCGCCCGTGGCACTTGCCCTTCATCATCTGAATCTTCATGTCGAGTCGGCTTTTGAGGGTGCTTCATGTTAGACTCCTTTTCTTGTTATCATCACAGTTCTGAAACCATTCCAGCCTGTGATGTAAAAAATCAGTTTCTCTCACGTTCCCTGTAGCGAATACCCAAACGATGGATATTCAGGGATACTATATTTATAGCATTTTTTATGATAAATGTCAATTAAATACGACATGTAAAATTGTCTATAAGTAGCACAAAACAATGCAAATAGACAAAATACCCGAACCATTGCTGGTTCGGGTGGAGAGAGTGGACGAGTCAGGTTCTTTCGCGTTTCAGGGAGTCTCTGCGTCCTTTTTGTCCGTAAGTTTCCACGTCCGACCTCCGGCTTCCTCTGTCGGTGTAAGCGCAATGGGCCCTTCGACAACAGGTGGGCCACCATCGGCTGGGAATGTCTGCTTCGTCATAATGACTTCCAACTGCTGCGGCGCTGCAGGCGGCTTACTCGTGATGCTGATTAAAATGACACCACCAATCATTCCACCCGCGATGCTGCAAATGGCAACAATCAGGGACTGTCGGACACTATTCTGCATTTTCACTCCTCTGCGATGTAAAAGTACACAACTCTCGATTGTCTCTTCTTGATTGAACCGCACACGGGCTCAGGAGACTTATACTTTATAGAATTTTTCTCTGCGAATGTCAATCATACTGCACATATCACATCTTCCCTGTTATACTGATCTCCATGATTGCATTGAAGAATGTCACGAAGTCGTTTGGAAAGAAGCAGGTGTTGCAGAATCTTTCGCTGCGGATGGACCCGGGTGCATGTTTAAGTGTGGTGGGTGAAAGTGGTAGTGGCAAAAGTATGCTCATGCGTTTGCTCGTCCGTGCTGATGATCCCGATGAAGGAGGTGTGGAAGTGGATGGTGTGAATATCCGGACCCTCCCCTCCCCGATTCTTCAGCTCTACCGGCGTCGCGTGGGCGTGATTTTTCAGGAACCGATTCTGCTGGAACATGCGACCATTGCAGAAAACCTGGGATTGCCATTGGAACTTCTGAATGCACCCGAAGCGCTTATCACCAGGAACGTATCGGATCTGCTGAAGCGTTTGAATCTGCTTTCGAAGGCCATGCTCTTCCCCAGTGATTTGAGTGTGAGTGAGCGTTGTCTCGTCTGTATTGCACGCGCATTGATTACCGCACCCATGGTGATTATTGCCGATGAACCATTTCAAAATCTGGATGCAAAGCAGATCAAGATTGTAGTTGAGCTCATGACGAATATGCACAAAAAAGGAACGACAATCGTCATCTTCTCGCGCGATGCATCGAGTGGCAAATTACTGGGCGCAGAAACGCTGCATTTGAAAGACGGAAAAATTTCCAAGCAGGCAGACACACCCGCAGAGAAAGCGACACACAAATCGGTTCTCGATACGCACCGAATTCTGGAGGAACCGGATATGGAACTCTCTGCTGATTTTTCATTGGATGATGATTTGGGTGGAAATATCTCAGAGAAGCATAAACCCGAAGGCGGGAAACGTATCCGCATTACGTCCATCGGTTCTAACTCCTGACACGGCTTCGTTTTGAACTTCGCCGCTGTTCCGATGAATGAGATTGATAAGCACGCAGTGAAGCGTAGAATTTTTCCTAATGTCAGTGCAGGGTCACGAACGTATGGCCACGCATGAAGATATCCGCCCTACAAACCGGATTTCCTCCAACAGCAAACGAGCTCTGGTAGTGATTGGTGTTTTTGCAGCAGTCACAGGGATCAAAATTATGACCATACTGAAAGATTCGGTGTCACCACCAAAAGAAAGATATGCCGCAGCAAGCAGGAAAGGGCAGGAAATCGATACGGCAGAACACACTGAATTGGCGGAGCCATTCGAGATCCGGAAAGATGAATGCATTACCACCGATCCCTGCACGCTTCGCTTTCTGGATAATGGACTCGTGCTGCAGGTGAACGAGAATATTTGCTACATCGAACGTGTCACTATCAGGAATGTACTGGATATCACGCTGGGTGACCGGCAAATTGCCACCAATCTCCCCGATGGAATTACCGATGTGATACCATGCGGCGACGTGTGGGTAGTGCAGACAGGCAAACATTCGCTCATGTTTTCAAATGCGGATATTGAGCGCCTGGCCAATGATTTACGCAGAGAAAGCAGTTCGAGCTACGAGGCGCATTTGCCCTATACCGTTTTCATTCATGAAGAAAATATTCTCTCCCAGGTAGCAAACCGGGAAGGATCGTGCGAACTGGAATTCTTGATTAAAAAGGTAAAACCGACACAATATGTTGACACAAAGATCGCAACATCTTTAAAGTAGCCGCACTTTGGCACAGAACGTTTGGTTTACAGGCTTCTTCTTTACCACCTTTAGTGTGGGAAGGAGCTCTCGTATCTGAACGACCTTAGTAATTCAGACTCACAAGAACCTTCCCCTGCAAAGCGAAGGTCTTTTTTTACTTTTCCCCTTTCACTCATGAACGCCCTCACTACCCTTTCCGATACATCCGATGCCCCCCTCACACCTGAACAAGAACGACGATTGTCACTCCTTGGTCCGGAAGGATTCAGTGACGGACCTGTGCAAACTGAACGCGATATCGGTCACTATGTAAAAATGGCATTTGTTTTGGATGATACTACCGGTTTGCAAGCAGCTCTACGCTCTCTTTCGGAAGACTATCGCATGAAATATGACAGGGTTATTGCAATGCTTTCGAACGTTATTGCGACTGCACCCGCCAAAAGAGCACTCGATATTTCCTATTTGGAGGAGAAGATGCGAACAGAAGTGGCTGTGCTTTGTGAAAATGATGTCATTGTGACAGAGGATGAGTATCAGCAACTTCAGCAATCATTCTTGCAGACAACTGCTTCTTAATTCTTTTCTTTTTTCTTATGAACTCCTCACATCATCAACTGCAGGTCTACGACACGGGTGACACATTTAGTCTTGATACAGCTGTGCGTTATGAAAAAAATACTGACATTGAATCACGATCGCAGGCTTTTCATGATGCACTTATTGCACTAACCACTGTTGCCGGCAAAATTCCACTGGGTCTTCTGCAGCGCTATGGACTCGATCCGCTTCGCACCTATCAAGATGCACCTGACAATGAAAAAGGGCAGGCACTTCGAGATGTTATGCAGCGAGCAGTGGAAACAGAAATTCGTATCCGGCATTGCATTCAGGAAGGGGAAGCAATTACTCAAAAAGAAGTAATCGTCACAAAAAATCCTGCAGATGACACATCACATGCCGATGCCCATCGGCCGTATGCGATTTTTTAAAATTGACAATTGCATTCTCTTTCTGAAATAATCTGCACAGATGCAACTCCAATCCGTCATCGTCGCCGCCCACACACGTTCCGCCTGGTATCAGGCCGGACGGGGTGCATAAGCTGACGAGACGAAACGTTAGAACAGATACTCAGCACCCCTCCGTCCAAAGAAGGGGCGTTTTTTGTTTCATCAAAGTTGAGCAGCCACAGCGCGAAACGCAGATGAAACAACCCACCGTAGCCTTGGCGAAGGTGGGTCAGGGTCCCATCATTCACATCACCGTTCCCAAAATGGCGGCATGCAGATTGCGATCTCCATGCCTCCGTGTTGGACAATGGTCTAACCACTTTTTGAAGGACAGGAGGGAATTATGACTGCTACGTTATTTTTTGGATTTCAACATCGCACATTTTTAGGCATCTCTCGGGAACGCCGGCTGCAGAACTGGATTGATCGCGTGTTTGAACGGAACTGGCGACGGGAATTCCCTCGCTCATTCATTCCAAATGCGATTTGCCGGCAGGAGCATTCGTTGAGCGGGTGGGTGGAATTTCGGGCAAATTTTGAAGTCTGGGATGGCGATCGCTGCATCGGCAAAGCAAGCCCGACAGCGATTGCACAGATTCAGCAGAAAAAGAAGGGATAGAACGCAGAAGACCATTGTTCACGGATACCAATCGCAACCGTTCATGACGGGATGCGGCACATAACTCAGGGGAGCTTCGACGGAAGCTCCCCAATTTTTCGCATCTTGACTCCACTCTACGCCGTATTATGATGCATACAGATGCACCGCACGTTCACGATTATCAGCTCCATTCAGTTCGCCATTATTATGGCGGAAGGGAAGCTGCGTGCGTGATAAACAATAACTAGACGCCACAACTCCCCTTCCAAGCCGGAAGTTCTTTTTTGTATTTCTTCGATCATTTACATCACGGTTATCCAACAGGGCGACAGGCAGAAAGCAGTCTCTCTGTCGCCCTGTTGGCACAGTTCTATTTCTCTCATAAAAGGATAGAGGAAGCATGAGTAAAAAGGAGACGTAATGCTCGACAAAAATTTGCCTGACTACTTTGGTATGATTTACGGACGCCCCGGAGCAAAGCAGACAACATTCACCCATCGCACCGAAAAGGAACAAGACATGTATCACCCACAAGACGCAGATTATTTTGGATTCCTCGATCCAAAACCCGCATTCTCTGTTGGTGCCGTTGCGACTTCTGACGAAGAAACTGACGAACCGATCGACGAAGACAGTACGACAGAACCAGAGAAAACCGGAACACCGTGACAGGGATGCAACCGTCTAGAACGGGATGCAAAAAAACAAGGGGGAACCTCAGCGAGGCTCCCCCATTTTTCTATTTTATTTTTTTACGCAGCAATCTTCTGCACGGTCGGACTTTCGACAGGTTTCTGATTGATACCGGCGGGAGTGGGCGACACGGGACGTGCAGGATACTGTGTCGGCTTTTTCATGGGATCAGTCTTCCCTGCACCAACCGGCTGCTGCATGTTTTGATTCTGATTCACGGCAGAACCAAAGCGGTAGCGGATGAGAATGATCATGTATTCCATGCAGTGGCACTGATGAATACCTTCGGGCGAAGCGACTGTATTCATTCGCAGGATATTTTTGATCTCGGGGTTATTCGATACATTGGTGGTATCGATATCGTTTGTAGAGCTGGTGGAAATGGTAATGGAGTTCATAGAAATGGGGGAAAATAGAGATAAACACGTAAAGACGCCCCGCTGGGGCGTCTCAGTAAAAAATCCCCATTAAGAAGAATCCCAGGTGAGCGGAAAGGTACGTCCGCGGAAGTGGAGTTTGTTCTGGTAGCTATATGGTTGCGTCAAGATGAACGCCAAACCGATACCTATTTTCCCCTCTTTTTTAAGAAAGGCAAGGAGAATCTTGTGAAATCTCCCTTACACTGAACACT
>CAYRQG010000076.1:3397-5845 GCA_964426345.1 uncultured Candidatus Peribacteria bacterium | reverse complement strand
TCTTGGCGTCCATCGTCATCGTCGCGATCAACCCGACCAAGCAGCTCGGTGACGCTCGCAACGCACAGCGCCGTTCAGACGTGAACACTGTCTTGAACGCTGTGTACCAGTATGCGATCGACCACAACGGTACGCTGCCGTCCGGCATCACCACGACCACCAAGCACATCTGTGCTACGGCTGTGGGATCCCCCACCACCTGTGCTAACGCAGGTGAAGGAATCAGCCTGGATGTCCTGACAGGTTCTTACATTGTCAGACTCCCACGCGATCCTTCCGTGGACAGCGCTTCTGGAGGTACCGCTTACTACATTGTCAAAGACAGCAATGGCCGCGTGACTGTGTCCGCTCCCAAGGCTGAAGGTACAACCATCAGCGTTCAGCGCTAATTTCGAAAAAAACTATGAGCAAGCAGAGCCCCCGCAAGGGGGCTTTGTCGTTCTGGCATCTCAGACACATTCTGATAAAATACTCACCAATGCCTTCCACGCTTCCACGATCGTGTCGTGCGGGATTCACCTTGATCGAGCTCATGCTCGTCATTGGTATTATGGGTGTGCTCGCATCTGTGGTGGTTGCAGCACTCAGTCCCACACGCCAGCTGGCTTCCAGCCGCAATGCAAAACGTCAGAGCGATGTGAACACAATTATGAATGCAGTGTATCAGTACACGATTGATCATCAGGGAAATCTTCCTCCGGGCATTAACGCTACTGCCCGCGAAATTTGTCCGTTCAGTGCCTCCTCCTGTCCCACCGGTGTGAATCTTCGCATACTGTCTGGTACGTATCTCCCTACGATGCCCGCCGATCCGCAGGTCAATACAGCCGGTACGGGGACGCTCTACTTCATCCGTCAGGACAGTAACCGCCGCCTCGTAGTGTCCGCTCCCCACGCGGAAAACGACACTACCATCAGCATCACACGTTAAAAGACGCCTTTAAACCGTTTTAAGGGGCTTATAGACGCCTTTTCGTCACCCGTTCATCTGGTGAAAATCGGGGTTTTTTGCTATAATAAGGGGAAAACTTACATCCTATGAAAAAGCCGGTTTCACCGTCTCCGCTGGCTCCTCCCACAACCTCTATTCTGAAAAGAATGGTGACACAGGCTGCAATTTTGACGACCTTCATCATTGTTCTTTTTTCGACGGTCTCGTTCATTGTTGCACAGACGCTACTGCAGCAATCCGTGCAGACACAGCTTACATCTCTTGCGTCTGCATCCCAGGAAAGTCTGGAGCAAACGCTCTCACTCGCCCGCGAACGCGCAGCACTGCTGTCCGGTAATGCCGATGTGAAGCGTGTCTTTGCACGCCAGGCCACATCCCCGGCGCTCGAACGCCTGCTTGTGCAGATGCAGCGCGATGAACCGGCATTGATGGGTATAGAAGTGTACGGTCCCTCTGCAGAATTGCTGGGACATGCCGGAGAGCCGATCGGGCTCACTGCCGAAGCGCTGCGCGTGCCTTCCTACCGCACCGTAATTGGTACGCAGAACTGGCAGTGGTACGACGCATTTACGCCTGTCTGGGGAGAGAATGCACAGAAGCTTGGAACAATTGCCCTGCGCTACGATGCCGTGCAGTTTGTGGAGCCGCTCCTGCGCCTTGCGCCTGTTGCCACCACGAAAGCCGAAATCGTCTTTGCATTCCAGCAGGGCGATAAAGTGGTTCTGCTGCACCCCGATGCATCGGCGCGTCAGTCGTACGTTGTGTATGTAAAAGATTCCGATACTGCTCTTCGTACCATGCCCGCCGTTCGCTCTGCACAGGGTGAAGAGGGCGTGGGGCGCTTTACCGATGATCAGGGAACCGATGTGCTCGCCGCATACCGGACCATTCCCTCTCTTGGTTGGGGGCTTGCTGTGGAATTCAATCGCGATGCCGCTCTGCATCGAAGCCAGTCGCTCGCAGTCACTGAATCAGTGCTCGGGTTCCTGCTGGTTCTCCTCTCTATTGCACTCGCCTATCTCCTCGCATCCGATCTCACATTGCCGCTGCGCACGCTCGCGCTACGTGTGATGCAGCTGCGTCCGGGGAACTGGCAGATCAAACACATGGTGCACACCGGTGATGAAGTCGATACGCTGGATCAGGTGATCAGCAATATGGGGCTGCGCTTGCAATCGGTCTACACCAATCAGGAAAAAGAAATCATGCACCGCACGGCGGATCTGAAAAAGCAGTTCACACTGGACCGCACGATCTTATCGGAAATTGATCAGGGTGTGATCGCAGTGGATCGCAAAGGAATCATTACGGCACTGAATCCCGCTGCCGCCCGTTTCCTCGCACGCAGGCACGACGACATGATCGGCACGTCTGCCATCAGCGCATTGGATTTGCGCGGACACCGTGGAACTGCGCTCACACAAATGCATCCGCTTACGGTGTGCCTGAAAAACAAACGCCAGGTCCGTTCCCCGGCCAATGCACACTGGAGCATC
>CAYRQG010000076.1:0-3387 GCA_964426345.1 uncultured Candidatus Peribacteria bacterium | reverse complement strand
GCCCGCTCATGGAAGGAAAGCACTTCTTCGGTGCCATCATTGTGCTGCAGGATATTACCGAAGAGCGCCGCTTGGATTATCTGAAATCAGAATTTATTACCCTCGCCAGTCATCAGCTGCGCACTCCTCTCTCGGCAGTCCGCTGGTATGTGGAACTGTTTCAGGAAGAGAAGAAATCACTGACGGAAAACCAGCGTTCGTATCTGCGTGAAATCGATAAAGGTCTGGTCCGCATGGTGGCGCTCCTCACGGCTCTTCTGCATGCGGCACATCTGGAAGGAGAAGGATTGAAGCCGGAGATGCAGACCATAGATGCCGGCGCACTTGTCCGCGAAATGGAAGAGGATTGTGAAGGTATTGCCGGAGAAGCAGGGGTCATCTGTAAACTCAGCGCTCCGCGCCGCAAAGTAATGATGAAAACCGATCCGACGCTGCTGCGCATTGTGCTGCAGAACCTCATCAGTAATGCCGTAAAATATTCCCACAAGGGAAAGCGTATTCAGATCGGTTTCTCTCCGCTCAAGAACCAGGTGCAGTTCTCCGTATCCGATGAAGGAATTGGTATTCCCAAGGCCGAACAGAAGAGAGTCTTCCAGCGTTTCTTCCGCGCAAAAAACGTCCGCAAGCTGGATACCGATGGAAACGGACTTGGGCTCTACATTACGAAATCAATCGTGGAACGCATGGGTGGAACAATCACATTCAAGAGCAAGGAAAATGAGGGGACCACATTTATAGTGAGCTTCCCTGTGAACGGCATTGTGAAAAAAGCACATAGGTAAAAGCCCTAATGACGACGGTCATCAGAGCTTTTTTGGGTGGAGAAGAAAATCCAATCAACGCTCACTACTGCTTAGGCGAATACGGATTCGCGTTTGCCATGGGGGACGGATGGTCCTGGTTCAGGTAGAGACAGTTGATATGAGCGACGCTCTTGCGGCACTGGTTGGCTGGCAAATTTTTGTAGTAGGACAGTGGCTTTCGTCGGTTCGGAGTCAAAGAGCAGATCAAAATCATTTGCGCCGCATGCCTCTAACATTGCAGGCAGCACCTGATTGCACTTGGCGCCGTACGATGTGTCCCCCAGCAAGAGTGTCATGTCGAAGAGTCGCCCCTTCTTGACCAATGTCACACCTTCTTCCGACATTGCATGGACCAATGAATGGCCCAGCCCGGTGTGTCGATAGGCGATGCACCCGTGGTATGAATCGGCCATTGCCACTCCGTTGGTGCTTGCATTTTCATTAAGGCTCTGAAGATACCGTTGAGTAACAGTACCCTTATAGCCTTTGAAAAAATGCGTCAATACCGCTGTGACTCCTGCCGTAGACATGCCACTAATTTGTAAATTCCTCATTCTCTTCCGTCCTTGTCTCAACCATAGGTTCAAGTGGGATTGGATACGCTATCCTCTCCTCGCATCGCTCTCTTTTTAGAAAGCGCGAAGCAAGAAGGAGACCCGTCGGCGTTTTAAAGGATCGCGGCATACTATCGTGAAGTCTGGTTTGGTTGTCAATTTGAGGTGCCCTTTCGCTGTTTTAGGCATATAAAATGAGCCCCAGCAGTAAAATGCTGCTGGGGTCGAACAGGGAATAGTGTTTGTAGATTCTTACAAGTGTGCAAAATGCACGCTTTTAATTTTGGTAATCGTTGTTGGTACATCTATTGGACAACCGTCTTCAGTGACACTCGTGGTGGAGGGTAATCCCGCCAGGACCGAGTGTAAGCGCGCAAATCCCGCTGTTGATTCAGTCGAAAGACTGATGAAAATGTCCCACTCAAAAATCCTCTCTGCAGACAACGAGATGACAATGCGGAAACCTTTGCTGCAGACAAACCAGTAGCCATCTACCTGGTCATCAAAGCTGATTTCCGACATATTCAAAACCAGTGCACGGGCGGCTTGTATTCCGCCGGGCCTCTTCCGTCTCACTTTCTCTAAAAAACGAATGGTAGGATCGACATGATCTTTGGGGAAATGACACATGACCCCAATGACACGAGCTACAAGCTCTGCATCATCGCTCGAAAAGAAAAACTCTGAACGTTCCAACTCTTTACTCCTTTTGAAGTCCATTAACGTTACAAACATAATCCATTCCCAGCGCCACCCTCTTACTTGAGCACAGCGCAGGAAGCAGACAAACGGTGATGCAGGAAGGAACGAGGCCACATAGTAGAAAACGAGAATGTTTTGTCAACAAAAATATGCCGCCAGCCTCGGAGTGAGGCTGGGCGGCGGGGTGCTGTATTCGTAGTTTCGACTATTACATTGCCAAGTAGACGCCGGCGATCATGCACAGCCTGTCAGACTGGTGGGGTGTCTTTGCGAGTCTGATACTCAGGGTGCCACTATCATCCAGATAGAAAATGACGACGCCCGTGGGTCCCAATACTGAGATCTCCATATTCTTCAACAGATTTGCAGCGAGCTTCGGATGAGAAGCTACGAAACATACCCACTCGTAGAGTGTGGCAGGTTTCAACATTTTCTCGCAGAGAGTGCATTGTCGCTCCTGCAAATCACGGGTGTTGTTCCACGGATTGAAAGCGATCATCATGCCTTCCAAGCGCATCACCTTGTCGGACTTGGCCCCTTGCTCGCTGAGCCACTCCAGAATTATTTCATCCTGGAATTCGAGGATTGTTCCTTTGAGGAGGGCTTGAGGCAGCGCCCCTGCACAGTTGATTGCGTGAACCATTTCTTCCGGAGAAGAGATGTCCACAGTTGTTTGCGTCCTTGCTTCAAGAGCAGGTGCTTCCATCACTGACGACATACGTCTACCTTTCGAACTTTTAAAGACCGAGAAACTAGAAATCTCCCCTGAAACGGGGAACAGCCCGCGGAGTATAAGGATTAAGAGAGCATTGTCAAATATATATTACATTTTCTAATGATACTTTGGTCAACAGAGACATATCGCCATTATCCTCTGCCTTTGCGCCCTGCTATGCTCTCATCAACTTCTCCACGATTCTATGCCACATGAACTAGGAATAGCAGAAATAGAGCGTTTATTGGCGGCGCAATCGCATGCGCATTTGGCCTGTTGTGCAGAGAATGAGCCGTACGTTGTCCCTATTTCCTATGTGTTTGATGGTCACAGTCTGTTTGGGTACACCCACCCCGGACGTAAGATTGAGATGCTGCGCAAAAATCCCCGCGTGTGCGTACAGGTGGATGATATTGGTCCAGATCAATGGCTGAGCGTCGTGGTGAATGGAGAGTTTCAGGAATTGACAGGTGCAGAGCGTGCGCATGCCATTCAGCTATTGGGGCCAAAAATTTCAAATCCTGACAATGTAAAAATCCCCTTCCTGAGGGATGAATTAATTGGAAGTATGCCTCCCAATAGCCAAAAGCCTATTCTCTATCGTATCAATATC
>CAYRQG010000075.1:0-5850 GCA_964426345.1 uncultured Candidatus Peribacteria bacterium | reverse complement strand
TCGTATGCCGCATCCGGGTTAGCAGCAATTTCACGTACAGGCTGAGCGACTCCCGGGCTATACGCCAGCGACAAATCGCGCTGCGTGATGAGCGGCTTGGTGGGAGTAATTTCGAGCTTCCCCGGTTTTCCGGTCTTATGAAAAACGAGCGAATCTTGGTAAACATCTGACATACAAAGTTGGGAAGTCCTAAAACCTAAAAGCTATAACCTAACACCTAGCGTCTCATCCACCCAAACAACTTCCGCTTTGGCTTCTCACTGGATGCTGTGACGGGCTCCGCGGGGGACTCTACGGTGGAGGCTTCAACAGTCTGCTCCTGCTGGGATTCAGCAGGTGGGGGACCGAGGCGCTGCTGCAGGGAACCCATCAGGATATTTCCTTCGCGCAGGCGATCATTCAAAGCATGAATCACTTCCCACTGCTTCTCGATCTGTTGGTTCTTGAGGGAGAGTTCGTTCTGTAGGATATCCAGAATGTTTGCGCCTACCTGCGGTGCTGACTTTTTCTCTGCAGCTGGGGCTCCACTGAAATTCTTGGTAATAATGTCCTCCCGCACTCTCCACGTAAAATTCTCGCCCTTCTTCTTGAAGGCTGCAGCCTGCTTGGCAGTGGGTTCAATCCCATCACGATCCGGGTGATCCTCGGTTTCGGTGATGGTACGGATGAGACGGCGGATGGTGGATGCGGAGCGGCCCGTCTTCTCTGTCGCTTCGGCAATGGTGATGAAAGGTGTATCCATGGAGGGCACCATAGTACAACTGGAGGCCTTCGTGAAGGAGTTTGGAGGGGAGAAGTATTGACGCTCTTCTAAAAAAGGTGAATAGTATTTTTATTGCAGTACTTTCTGCACAGTGAATAAACGCGATCATTCAAAAGGAGAGTCGTGATGGACACAGTCGCTCTGACCCAATTCGATGTGGAAACTATCAATGGTGTCACAGTCCTAACATTTCGGAGCCAGAAAATTCTTGATGCAGGACTAATTGGGAAGATCAAAACAGAGTTGCTGGGATTGATCCACGATAGCATCAAAATTGTCCTGGATTATAAAGGGGTCACCTATCAATCCAGCGAGATGCTCCAAGGCCTCATCGCAGCGGACAAAGCTATCAAGCAAGCAAGAGGAAAGTGGAGATTCTGCAACATTGTTCCCGATGTTTATGAGGTGCTTGTCATTACCCGGCTGAACAAGCTGTTCGACGTTAAGGAAACACGGGATGACGCCTTGAAAGGCTTCTGAGTTCGCACCTCTCTCCTTGGGTAATGTTTGTTCATCAAAAGCGTTCTCATACGAGAACGAAAAAGCCCTTTCGGAAGATAGGGCTTTTATATTTATTTCCCTGCAGCTGCCAGTGCCTGCGCCTCCGCAGCCTCCATACCGGCCTTGATACGCATGGTGGCAATGATGCCCGCGCGCTCGGATTCATCGAGACGCATTTTGATGTACTTCACCGTCTGCTTCATATCGGGGATGATCTTGTGTTCGAGTCCGTTCACGCGGCGGCGGGTGGTCTCCAGTTCGATCGCCATGTTCTCCGCCTGCTTTTCAATCTGCGCGAGTTCAATGAGCAGTGCGAAGACGGCATCAAAGGAATCGATGGCGGTATCCAGCAGGGTATTGGTCTGCGCGTATCCGTAGTTGCGGACGATTCCTTCTTTTTTCAATTTGAAGAAGGGGATCTTCACTCCCATGACGCTCTTGGTTTCCACATCCAGTTCTATGGTCGCCTGGGGGCTGCTGAGCGCGTTTTCCACCTCGGCATCGGATAACCAGGCAGAGGCCATCAAAAAACTCATGAAGGCGTCTCCCAGCTCGTTTTCAACACGTGTGCGCAAGTCCTTGGCTGAACGGATGATCAGGAGGAATTGCTGCATGAGTCCGTCCTGCTTATCCTTCAGCAGTTTATGACCACGTTCGGCGGACTTCGTGGACCGTTTGAGATCCATGAGTGCCATGCGCGTTGGATTGACCTGGAGAATAGCCATGATGAGGTCGAAGTTAGGGGTTCGGGTTGGGGTTCGGATTATTCTGCGGACTTCAGATACTTCTCGATGTGGGCGCCCTTCACGCGCTTGAGTTCGGACTTCGGCACGAGCGCCAGAAGTTTCCAGCCGATATTCAGGGATTCAAAGATGGAACGGTTCTCGTGTTCGCCCTGGGCAATGAATTCTTTTTCGAAGGCGGATGCGAAGGTCAGGTAAGCCTTGTCGGTATCGTTCAGAGAGGATTCACCCAGAATGACCGCAAGTTCGCGGACTTCCACACCGCGTGCGTAACAGGCGGTGAGCTGGGCATCCATACCGGAGTGATCTTCACGCGTTCTGTCGCCCTGTGCTTTTCCTTTCAGACGGGAGAGGGAACCCATCGGGATCACGGATGGATACATTCCTTTCTGGTTGAGGCCGCGGTCCAGACGGATCTGACCCTCAGTAATATATCCGGTAAGGTCGGGGATCGGGTGGGTCACATCGTCTTCCGGCATCGTGAGGATAGGAATCTGTGTGATGGAACCTTTGCGTCCGCGGATACGTCCTGCGCGCTCGTAAATGGTCGCAAGATCGGTGTACATGTATCCCGGATAACCGCGGCGTCCCGGCACTTCTTTGCGTGCAGCGGAGACTTCACGGAGGGCTTCACAGTAGTTAGTCATATCCGTGAGGATGACGGTGACGTGGTAGTCTTTTTCGTACGCGAGGTATTCTGCAACAGTCAGGGCTAGACGTGGTGTGGCAATACGTTCGACTACTGGATCTCCTGCAGTGTTCAGGAAGAGCACAGCACGGCTGAGAGCACCGGTCTTTTCAAATTCCTGCTGGAAGAAGCGGGCTTCTTCGAAGGTCACACCCATCGCAGCGAAGACAACAGCAAACTTTCCCTCTTCCTCTTCGCCCATTTCGGCTCCCTGCGTATCCACTTCTTTCTGGGTGAGCACGCGTGCCTGGCGGGCAATCTGTGCAGCGAGCTTCGAGTGCGGCAATCCCGCACCGGAGAAGATCGGCAGCTTCTGTCCGCGCACCAGCGTATTCAGGACATCGATGGTGGAAATTCCTGTCTGGATGAAGTCATCCGGGAATTCGCGTGAGGCAGGGTTGATGGGGTATCCGTTGATATCAATACGCTTATCCGGAAGAACAGAGGGGCCTCCATCGATCGGGTTTCCCGATCCGTTGAAGATGCGTCCAAGCATGTCTTCAGAGACGCCAAACTGGAATGTGCGGCCAAGGAAGCGGACAGTTGTATCTTCGGTCTGCAAACCCTGTGTCGATTCGAACAGCTGTACAACAGCCAGACCCTTGCGGGATTCGAGCACTTTACCAAGGCGCTTTTCGCCGTTGACGAGGGTGACTTCGCAGAGTTCATCGTAGGCAATGCCGTCGATGCCTTCCACCATCAGGAGTGGGCCGGCAACGCTCTGAACGGTCTTGTAAGCGGAGAGTGACATGGGATTGCGGGGGAGTTGTAGGAAGGGAAGAAAAGAGGGGATCTTAGAGCATCATGGAGCGCAGTTCTTTCTGGATGGATTCTTCGAGTGCATCGAATTTCTCGAGTTCTGTTTCTGCATAGAGATGTGCTTTTGCCATTTCATCTCTGACGGCGACTGTGCGCAGTTTGCTGAATTCAAAGTCCTCCTGTTCCACCACCGGCAGGGCTTCGTCCATGAAGCCGAGAATGGCGCGGAGAATGCGGTACTGCTTCTTGATGGAGGTGTAGGCGTCGTTCGGGTCAAACGCGTTCTGGAAGAGGAAGTCTTCGCGAATCATGCGGGCAGTTTCGAGGGTGAGCTGTTCCTTGGGGGAGAGCGCATCGGTCCCAACGAGGCGCACGATTTCCTCGAGCTTGCTTTCCTGCTGGAGAATCGTGAGGGCACGTTCGCGGTTTGCCATGAAGTCCTGTGCAAACTGTGCATTGAAAGTATCGGCGAGGTTTTCGGTGTAGAGCGTGTAGCGCTGGAGCCAGTTGATGGCAGGGAAGTGGCGGTTGGATGCGAGCTTGGCACCGAGTGCCGCGAAGACTTTGGTCACACGCAGCGTGATTTGCGTGACAGGCGCGGAGAAGTCGCCACCTGGAGGGGACACCGCACCAAGCACGGAGAGCGTTCCTTTGCGATCATCGGCACCCAGACAATTCACAGCACCGGCACGCTCGTAGAATCCTGCCGTGCGGGAACCGAGGTATGCTGGATATCCTTCTTCACCCGGCATTTCTTCCAGGCGTCCGGACATTTCGCGCATGGCCTCCGCCCAACGGGATGTGGAGTCCGCCATGAGCGCCACGTCGTAGCCCATATCGCGGTAGTATTCTGCGATGGTAATACCTGTGTACACAGATGCTTCGCGTGCGGCGACCGGCATGTTCGAGGTATTGGCAATCAGCACGGTGCGCTTCATCAGGATTTCTCCGGTGTTCGGGTCAATGAGGTGCGGGAATTCGGTGAGCACTTCTGTCATTTCGTTTCCGCGCTCTCCACAACCGATATACACAATCACCTGCGCGTTGCAGTACTTGGCCAGTGATTGCTGCGTGACGGTCTTTCCGGCTCCGAACGGTCCCGGAATGGCACCGGCTCCACCTTTCGCCATGGGGAACAGTGTATCGAGAATACGCATACCTGTTGCCAAAATATCTGTGGGAACCGTCTTTCCTTTCACAGGACGGGGAATACGGATCGGCCACTTCTGCAGCATGATCACTTTCTCCACGGTGCCGTCTGCTTTTTCAATGTCGGCGATGGTTTCCTCGATCGTAAACTTTCCGGAGGAAATGGATTTGATCGTTCCGGACACTCCCACCGGCACCATGACGCGGTGCTCAATGAGTGCAGTTTCCTGCACGGTACCGAGAATATCTCCTTCATTCACAGTGTCGCCCTTGGAGGCCTTCGCAACGAACTCCCACTTGGTGGAACGGTTGAGGCTCGGCACTTCGATACCGCGGGTGATGAACGGGCTGCCTGCCTTCTGCTCGATCAGTTCCAGCGGACGCTGGATACCATCGAAGATGGATGTCAGAAGACCCGGAGCAAGTTCGACAGAGAGTGTCTGTCCTGTGAGTTCCACAGGCTCTCCCGGCTTCACACCGGATGTTTCTTCGTAGACCTGAATGGAGGCTGTGTCGCCGTGCAGTTCGATCACTTCTCCCACAAGTTTTTCATTCGCCACGCGGACGACTTCGTACATTTTGGCCTGAGCCATGCCGGAGGCAACGACGAGCGGTCCTGCGACTTTGGTAATGACTGCTTTGGACATAGAAGGATGGAGAATAAAGAATTGAGAATTACTTAAGAATGTCGGAGCCAACCGCGCGTTCAACGATGCCTTTCAGGCGTGCGAGCCCGTAGCCGGAGGAACCGTGGTGGCTGGGGAGGGGAATAACGGCAGGAAGGGCGCCTTTTGTAAGACGTTTCATGTCTTCGGCAGACAGCGCCTGCAGCAGATCCTCGGACACGAAGACAATGCCGTAGGTGTTGCGCTCCTTGCCGTTTTCCATGCGCAGGGACTTCTTCAGCTTGAAGAGTTCGGCAGGGACGTCGGTGCTGTCTGTGACAGCAACCACGTCCACACCGAGAAGTGCGAAGCCGGCAACGGCATCACGGGACCCGACAATGGCAATACGATAGGACATTTAGGAAACGAAAGGGGATGCGGAAAGGAAGGGCGGCAGCAGTCTCTGGAGTTCCTCCTTGGACAGATGTGCCGATTTGCCAACCAGAATGGTGCGCAGCAGTTTCAGTTGGGATTGCGCAATGGCTGCAAACGCAAAGATAGGATCAATGGTAAGAGCGTTACTGCGCATGCGGGAGAGATCGAAGGCGATCGCCTTCGCAAGACCGCGCTCCAGCACAATGG
>CAYRQG010000074.1:0-5956 GCA_964426345.1 uncultured Candidatus Peribacteria bacterium | reverse complement strand
GCAATATAACCGGCAAGTGTATGAAGAGGAGGTCCTCCTGCTCCATCACTTTCTGTCCACCAACCTCCATTCAATGCATCCCAGTGCTGCCATGTATTCAGGATGGCGCATGTTGCTTCGTGTCCGACACACTGATTGGGTACAACATCTCCAGAATAAATTCCACTCTGATACGTCGGTTCGAAGTAAAGGACATCATCATAATTTCCATCATTGTTGTTATCTACTTTGAAGGACAAATACGGAGCCTGTCCATTGGAATAACTTGTGATGTATGTGTCGTAGCTGAGTTCAGAAATATCTGAAAGCTTCACACCTGCGTAATCGCTGTTTCGTGCAACAGTATAATCATCACTATTCGGGATGCTGAACTTCAAACTACCGTCTCCAATGGGAGGAGTGGCCGGACCGAATTGGAATGCATGTGTAGCAACACCAACATCCGTCACAGTCCAACCATTCGGTGCCATTGGGGTAACAACGATCGTTTCGTCAGTTTCCTGGTAATTCACTACCTGTGTGATTGCAGAAGAGTTGCTATCCGCAAGAATGCTTCCGAAGGTGGAATCAAAAGAAGCGGTGATGCTGTGCGATCCCACTGTCAGTGCAGACGTTGTAAGAGTGATCGTCTTGGAGTTTGTAAATCCTCCGGCGATGGGAACGATTTTTGTTCCAAGAGTTGTTGCACCGTCCTTAAAGGTCACGGTACCAAGAAGCGCTGCAAGCCCGTACGACTTTGTAAGGGTTGCAGTGAAGGTGACAGAGTCACCAACAGTCGAAGGCGTTCCCGATGTCGCCACGCTGATTGCGGTCGGCTTTGGGAACGTTGCGGCAGATGCCGTTACAGGTGTCAGACCGATCAGTGCGGTACCGACTATGTTCAACGAAAGAGCTGCCAACGAAAACTTGGAAAAGCTTCGCTTGGCTTGCTGGAGAATTCTGTCCATAGGAGAGAAGTGGGAAGGATAGCAATACAATCAGGCATGCTACGCAAATGCGGACGTAAGTGCAAATAAATGAGCAATTTTCTTTTTTGCGCATATCTAGTGTCGAGTTGTCTTAACAAACTATATGGTGCGGTAGTTATTTTTTCACCATAGTTTTCTAGAAAGTATTGTTGGGCTGTGTTGGATTTTCTTCAGATGCAAAAACAGGTGCCTGTGAGCACCTGTCTTGCAACATACATATCTTTTTTGGCTTTCTTTAGCCATTGGAACGACTAACTCCCACTCCGGTGCGTGTTGCGGCAATTTCGTCTGCCTTGTTCTTCGGCACCTTTGCGTAGTGGCTCGGTTCCATAGCGTAGCTGGCGCGACCCTGGGTCATGGAGCGCAATTCAGTGGCGTATCCAAACATTTCGGACAAAGGCACCTCTGCAGCGATCACTTTGGCCATTCCACGGTCATTCTGGCTGAGGATCATACCGCGGCGGGAGTTCAGGTCACCCATCACATCTCCCAGGTAGTTTTCGGAACAGGTAACCTCCACCTTCATGATCGGTTCCAAAATCACTGGATCTGCCTTCTTGGCCTGTTCCTGGAATCCAATAGAAGCAGCGAACTTATAGGCCATTTCGGAGGAGTCCACGTCGTGGTAGGAACCGTCGAGCAGTTCCACCTTCACATCCACCACCGGATACCCGGCCTGGATACCGCGGGTCATACCTTCCTGGAATCCCTTGTCACACGGAGCAATGAATTCGCGGGGGATACGGCCTCCGACCACAGCGTTGACGAACTCGTAGCCCTTGCCCGGTTCCTGCGGGGACAGTTTGAACACCACGTGTCCGTACTGACCGCGTCCACCAGTCTGCTTGATATACTTGCTTTCGCCTTCCACTTCCTTCGTGATGGTCTCGCGGTACGCAACCTGCGGAGTACCGACTGTCGTTTCCACCTTGAACTCGCGGCGCATACGGTCGACAAGGATATCGAGGTGCAGTTCTCCCATTCCGGCAATGATGGTCTGGTTCGTTTCATCATCGGTGCGGACGCGGAAGGTTGGATCTTCTTCAGCAAGCTTCTGCAGCGCCATACCCATCTTTTCCTGATCCTGCTTGGTCTTCGGTTCAATGGCGATGGAAATAACCGGTTCTGCGAAGGTGATGGATTCCAGCTGGATTGGCTTTGCTTCATCGCAGAGCGTGTCTCCTGTGCGTGTTTCTTTGAGACCGATCACGGCACCGATATCACCGGCGCGGATCTCTGCAATTTCTTCGCGGGAGTTAGCGTGCAAACGGACAAGGCGCCCAATACGTTCCTTGGCGTTGCTGCGCGGGTTGAACACAGCGGTACCGGTCTTGAGCACACCGGAGTAGACGCGGACGAAGGTCAGACGACCAACGAACGGGTCTGTGGCGATTTTGAATGCGAGTGCGGAGAACGGTTCGTCATCGGACGGCTTGCGTTCGACTGGGGTGTCGGTCTCGGGAAGTGTTCCCTTGATGGACGGCACATCGAGTGGAGATGGCAAATAGGCAACCACACCGTTCAGCACAAACTGCACACCCACGTTCTGGAGACTCGATCCACAGAACACCGGGTAAATCTTTCCAACAACAGTTGCCTGGCGGATTCCGCGGAAGAGCTGTTCATCGGTGAGGGCACCGTTCTCCAGGAACTGATCGATCATGTCATCGTTGTTCTCGGCCACTTTTTCCATGAGCACTGCACGGTATTCGAGCACCTGCTCATGCATGTCTTCGGGGATGGGAATTTCGACAATGTTCTGTCCGTGCTCTCCTTCAAACTTAAATGCTTTCTTGAGCACGAGATCGACAATACCGGAGAAATCACTCTCGGCACCAATCGGGAGCTGCACAGCAACGGCTGTCTTGCTCAGACGATCGTGGATGGATGCAAGCGACATGTAGAAGTCTCCACCGGTCTTGTCCATTTTGTTCACGAACGCAATGCGCGGAACGTGGTACTTATCGGCCTGGCGCCACACGGTCTCGGACTGCGGTTCCACACCCTGAGAGCCATCGAACACCACCACACCTCCGTCGAGCACGCGAAGGGAACGTTCCACTTCAGCAGTGAAGTCCACGTGTCCCGGGGTATCGATCAGGTTGATGGTGATATCAACCTCTCCTTCTCCCGGTGCAACTGCCTTCCAGTGACACTGGGTAGCAGCAGCAGTAATAGTAATACCGCGCTCACGCTCCTGTTCCATCCAGTCCATGGTTGCCTCTCCCTCGTGCACTTCGCCGATCTTATAGTTGCGGCCCGTGTAGAAGAGAATGCGCTCGGAAGTAGTGGTTTTTCCGGCATCGATGTGCGCGATGATACCGATGTTACGAACGTGCTTGAGGTCCATGATTATTAGGGGTTAGGAGTCAGCTTTCAGCTTCTAGCATCAATTTTTAGGAACGATTGGCCCTAAAAGCTGAAAGCTGAAAGCTAGAAGCTCATCAAAAGTACGGGGACTCTACAGAACTCAGAGCCTCTATGCAATCGTATTCGTGCCTGTTTCGCCTATGAGGGCATCTTTTTGCCGGCCAAGCGAGCGAAGAAGAGGCACAGTCTGTTTCCCAGGCTCTGCGGAGCTACTTTTGGTTTTCTGGAGGTAATACTGTCGCTATCCGCATCAATGAGGTTTCGGAGCATATTTTGGAGCGTTTCCTGGAAATCCCGGGGCAGAATGCAGTGATTCGATCCCTCTTCTACGGCCATGTGCCCAATCATTTCCTGCAACGCGCGGTTCCACGAATGGGCGAGTGCCTCACTCACTCTTTTGCCACTCTGCTCCAGCGAGCGAATAGCAGTATCCACTTCGACTTCTATAATCTGATCCACGAGATCGGTATTAAACCGGATAATAGAACTACCGTGTGGTGGGGTGTGAGGTGTGGGAGACATTGGGTGGTTGTTTGTATGAAATTTGGGATGCAAGTATTATACTCATTTAACTTTTCCTGTCAATGGTCAAGAACGACTTTTTTGGCTAGGGACAGCTGAAATGTGAAGTATTTTATACAAAATGCAGATAAAATTAGCTTCTCTTGAGAATCACAGGGAAGTTTCTATACTGCGCTTGTTGCAGATCTTTTACATATCAGCCGCTCGTGTCTCGCTTCTTCGTTGGGAGGAAGCGGAAACCGGGTGGTTCTGGAAGGAGACAACATGTCGCGATTGGATCTAAACGAGCAATGTATTGAGTCTTTCCGTGAATATCTCTCGACGGCGAGACTCACCAATGCAAGTGCTGAAGACTCAAGCCATTTTGGCTGCCCTATGGGCATGTCAAATAAGGAAGCTCCTGAGTACTTCCGCAAGCTGGATCGAGAAAGCAAAAAAGGAATGCTGAAACGCATCCAAGAAACCACTCAAGCCATGAAAGAACTGCAGCTCGCCTAATACCGAAACGTGTCGACCGAATCCACAACCCTCTTCCCCGCTTGTAACAACAAGCGGGATTTTTGCATGAATCAAAAAAGAGAGCCTCGCAGCCCTCTTTTGAAATTCAGTATTGATAAGCGATTATTTCGCCAAGTGTGCAAAAGCCTTGTTGGCCTGAGCCATTTTCATCACGTCGAGCTTTTTCTTGATAGCACCTCCCTGCTCGGTGGATGCATCGAGGAGTTCGAGAGCGAGCTTCTGTGCCATCGGCATACCCTTGCGTTCGCGCGCAGCGTTCAGAATCCAGCGTGTGGAAAGAGCAACCTGACGCTTTGGGGTGACTTCCACAGGAACCTGGTACACAGAACCGGCAACGCGCTTCGGGCGGACTTCAATCAATGGAGTGGCATTGAGGACTGCCTTGGAGAATACCTCCATAGGATCTTCTTTTGTGCGAGTCTTGATAACCTCCAACGCACCCTGGAAAATGCCGCGAGCCGTCGACTTCTTACCCCGCTTCATAATACAGTTAATGAACTTCTCGATAGAGGGGTTGGAACCTTGGATGATGTAGGGCTTAACGGGCTTGGCCATGATGAGTTATGGGTTACGAGTTATGAGTTATGGGAATTAAATTACTTGGTTGGAGCTGCTCCTGGCTTCGGACGGCGTGCACCGTAGCGGGAACGTCCCTGCTTGCGGTTGCGGACTCCTTCGGTATCGAGCACACCACGGATGATGTGGTAACGAACTCCCGGGAGATCTTTCACGCGGCCTCCGCGGACGAGCACAACGGAGTGTTCCTGGAGGTTGTGGCCTTCTCCCATGATATAGGCCTTCACTTCGTGACCGTTTGTGAGGCGAACGCGGGCGATCTTACGCAAAGCGGAGTTCGGCTTTTTCGGGGTCATGGTGGTGACTTTCAGACAGACACCGCGCTTGAAAGGCGCGCCTTTTGGCAGCGGGGAGGGACGCATTTTGAGGGCGTTCCATGTGTACTGCAGGGCGGGAGCCTTGCTTTTCACACGCTTATTCTTGCGTGGACTGCGGATGAGCTGGTTGATAGTTGGCATAAGAGTGGGCGGATGTTACTAGATGGGCTGTATGAAGTAAAGGGGCTTATTTCTGGGGTTAGAGGGCTTAGATTTCGTCGGCAGGCTCTTCGAGACCCTGTTCGAGGGCAAAACGCTTGCGGTAGACCTCGCCGGTCGGGATCAAACGTCCGATAATCACGTTTTCCTTGAGTCCGGCAAGCATATCGATCTTGCGGGTGGTGGCAGCATCCACGAGCACGCGGATGGTTTCCTGGAAGGACGCACCGGAGAGCCAGGAATCGGTAGCGAGAGCCACGCGGGTGATACCGAGGAGCAGCTGCTCGTAGGTAGCCATTTTTGCTGTGCCCTTGGAATCCTTGGCCAAACGCTCGTTTTCGAAGTCCACTTCACCCTTGTCGGCCACTTCGCCCGGGAGGAAGTTCGTGTCACCGGCGTCGGAACAGCGGATTTTGCTGAACATTTTGCGGACGATAATTTCGAGGTGCTTGTCGTTGATGGTCTGACCCTGGGAAGCGTAGATGTGCTGCACTTCCTGGACGATATACGTCTGGACGGCGTAGG
>CAYRQG010000073.1:0-6193 GCA_964426345.1 uncultured Candidatus Peribacteria bacterium | reverse complement strand
GGTGCGTGTGGAGGCAGACGAACTGCGTGCGGTAGGGATGCTCTTTCTGGATCGGATTGTGGCGGCTACATCGTACGAAGCCTCGCCCCTTCTGCGCTTTGCCGTGCAGCGGTTCAAGTACAAGCGGCAGCAATCGTATGGCAATGAGCTGAGTGCCATTTTGCTGGAGGCATCGGCAATGATTGTGGTGTCCGATGATATGGCGCTGTGCCCCGTGCCACTGCACTGGTCACGGATGTTTGCACGCGGGTTCAATCAGTCGGCAGTCCTTGCCGAATGTGTTGCTGCAGAGAGGGGATGGACATGTGCATCACTGCTGAAACGGACGCGGCGTACGGGACACCAGGCGCATCGGGCACATGAAGAACGCCAGGCTGCGGTGGCCGATGCATTCTCACTCATGACCAATCAACTCCCGCTGCACGTAGTGCTTGTGGATGACATTGCGACGACTGGTTCTACACTCAATGCATGCGCGCGCGTGCTGAAGATGGCAGGTGTAGAGTATGTGGAAGCGCTGGTGCTCGCGAAAGGATGACACGTGAGTGGATAGCAGAATGAAAAATATTTTTTGGTGATAAAAAGTACAGTCCATCAGACCTTCTGTTTTTTTGACATCATCACTTCGCACACTCAAGGCGAAGTTGTGGAAAACTTTTACGTTTTCCACACGGTATCGCTACGATGCATGTCCTATGTTGCTTGTGGTTTCCGCTCTCGCATTTTTCTTCCTGATTACGGGACTTATTCTGATTCACGAGTTCGGACATTTTATAGCAGCACGCCGCGCGAAAGTGACTGTCGAAGAATTCGGATTCGGTCTGCCTCCTGTTGCAAAGAAATTATTCCGCTGGCAGGGAACGGACTTTACGCTCAACTGGATTCCCTTCGGAGGCTTCGTGCGTCTGAAAGGAGAAAACGGGGACGATGGAAAATCAACGAAAGGAAGTTTTACAGAGGCCAGTATCCCGGCACGCTGCGGCATTCTTCTGGCGGGAGTTGGTATGAACTTTGCACTCGCACTCGTGATTTTCTTCTTCGGCTTTTCGTACGGACAGTGGGTGCCTACCTACCTCACAGTGGAAGACATGCAGAAGGCTGCGGCATCCGGAGAGATTCACCTGAAGATGGCAGTGATGATTGATGATGTTCTTATGGGAGGAACGGCGGCATCCGCACGTATCACCTCCGGAGCATTGCTTCTTTCTGTAGATGGCACGCCCGTGCAAAAGCCGGAAGAAGTGGTGGCTGCCCAGACAGGCAAGAAAGAAGTGCGGTACACGTATCTCAAAAATGCGGAAGCAACCGAGCCACAGACAACCGTTGTTGCGGTGAATGAAGGAAAGACCGGCGTGGTGCTCCGTTCGTATGCGCAGGAGCTCTCTGCGCCAAAGCACAATGTTTTGGATGCAGCGGTCCTCTCTGTGCGGGAGGTGGGTGTGGTGACCGGCCAGACATTCCTCGGGATTGGCAAACTCTTCTCGTCCCTTGCCATGAAAGCCACAGTGCCGGAAGGAGTGACAGGAATTGTTGGCATTGCTCAGCTTACCTACAAATCAGTGGAGCATGGGTTCATGGTGTATCTGCGTCTTGTAGCGCTGCTCAGCTTGAGTCTGGCTGTCCTGAACGTGCTGCCGTTCCCGGCTCTCGATGGTGGACGCCTCATTTTCACGCTCAGTGAACTCTTTGTGAAACCCGGCAAGCGCCGCATCGAAGCGATGAGCAACACAGTGGGTTTTGGGTTCCTTCTCCTTGTTATCCTTATTGTCACTCTGTATGACGTCGTCCGTCTCTTCCATTAACCCGGCCGCCGCCGCTTCCAGCGTGGCAAACCGCGATTTGTGGCTGGAGATTTTGAAAAGGATTGAACCAAAAATCCCACGCAGCCAGTTCATCACCTGGTTTAAAGATACGGCAATTCTGGGTTTTGAGGAGGGGACAATGGTCGTGGGCTTGCCGCTCCCGATGTCGCTGAACTGGCATCTGGAACACTACCGCGCCACAACCCTCACAGTGGTGCAGGAACTCCAGCCCGACGTGAAGCAGATTGTGTATCAGGTCGATGGAGGATTGAAGGATGATCCCGCACGCAGTATCAATCTGATTGAAGCCTTTCCGGATCAGAAAAAACGGAAGCTCCCCGGACGTCAGGAGGTGAAGCTGGCCGAGGGAATTGTCAGTAAGATTCTGAACCCGCGCTACACGATGGAAAATTTTATTGTCGGGTCCAACAACCGCTTGGCTTTTGCGGCGTGTCAGGCGGTGGCCAATGAACCGGGTGGGAAATATAACCCGCTCTTCCTCTATGGAGGTGTGGGACTCGGAAAGACGCACTTGCTCCAGGCAACAGGCAACGCCATCCTCAAAGAGCGTCCGTCTGCCACGGTGGTCTATACCACCACCGAAGACTTCGCGAACCAGGTGATTGAAACGGTGATGAACCAGCGGTGGGAACAGTTCCGCCGCCGCTACCGTTTGGTCGATGTGCTCATCATTGATGATGTCCAGTTTTTGGCCAACAAAGAACGCATGCAGGAAGAATTCTTCCACACGTTCAATGCGCTCTACGAAGAGCGTAAGCAGGTGATTCTCTCCGCCGATCGTCCGCCGCAGGAATTGCAGCTGGAAGACCGTCTCATCTCCCGCTTCGAGCGTGGCATGATTGCCGATGTCTCTATGCCGGATTACGAAACACGCCTCGCAATCCTCGTCGAGAAAACAAAGGAATACGAACTCTTCATGGATATGACGGTGCTGCAGTTCATTGCCGAACACGCCACCAAAAACATCCGCGAACTGGAAGGAATCCTCATGCAGGCCGTGGCTCAGTATGAACTCGAACAGCGCATGCCGACCGTGAAAAGCATTGCCGACATCATGCGGAAGCTCAACAAAGATCCGCACATGGGTGAAGAGCAGCCGGTCGGATTTGAAATTACGCCACGCCGCATTGCCACTTTCCAGGATGTCATGGAATCTGTCTCTCGCTATTACTCTGTGTCTGTGCAGGACATGATCGGTCAGTCCCGCGTGCGCGAGATTCTTGTGCCACGCCAGATTGCCATGCATCTTCTCAAAAAGTATCTGCGTATGAGTTACGTACGCATTGGGGAAGTATTCGAAGGCCGCGATCACACGACGGTGATGAATGCCGTTGAAAAGATTGAAAGTAAATTGCAGAACGATCCACAGTTGCTCCGGGAAGTGCGCGCGCTTGAGAAAGAGTTGGATTTCGTATGAGCGCGCTCACAGATGTCATTGGCTACATGGCTGCGATTGTCGGTACGTTTCTGATGATGCCTCAGGTTTTCCGTGCACTGCGCACCAAAAGCATGAAAGATGTGTCGATGTACATGCTCTTTGCGTACATCATCAACTGCATTCTATGGGATACGTATGGCATTCTTTTGGGTGCCGTTCCTATGATTCTCTGTAATACAATTGCCTTGGGGATTGGTATTTGGCAGGTGATCCTCAAAAGAAAATACGGATAAGAGGGGTAGTTTTTTGTGTATCTGGTATGTATCAAAAAATATTGTAGAGTCGTACAAGTCGCTTTTTCAATTCACCGCTTACGTAAAGGGCTGGTCCATGTCTTCACACGCTGAAAAGAATAATGTCAGAGTCATTGCCATTAGCTGTATCGCGCTCATTATTGTTTGTATGTTTTGCATTCCGCTGCTTGAGAGGAGCCGGCTGCTCCAGGCATTTCACATGACGTTCCGGGAGGAAAACACAGTAGAAGTGATTCGGGATCTTCCATCCGGGAAAAACTGGGGCATTCGTTTCATCGGTCGTTATCCGACAGAATTGCGTGATTTCAGGAAGTGGGAATATACATTGGCAGAAAAACGTCAGCTTCCTCTGCGGATGCTTTATCAGTCGCACGGTCTGGATAAGAGGGTATACCAGGGCACTATTGAGATATATTTTCAGATACCTCTTGCAGATGATGACCTGCCGAAGGGTGCAATCATTGTATCGCTCCAGGATCAAACTCTCCCCAAGAGTGCAATGTTCAGTATGGTACTTGTCGACAGTCACGATTCGTTGAAGGGATATAAACTTGTTCCAAAATTCAAACCGCAAAAGGGTACAAAATGACTGCTCAACAGTTCTGGAATTGTGTAAAAACATGTGTTCTCTTTGTGGTTGTGCTCGTTGCTGCCGTGTGTTCGTGCTATGAATTCACGAACATACAGGTAAGAGGAAACAAGGTAACTTTTATCGGCGTGTTCCAAGCAAACACAGCTCACATGGGCAGGCAAACAGAATGGCTTAAGAATCATCCACATTTGAAACACGATCATGTTGAAGAGGGGCTGACCATCACTGCGGGAAGGCATTACAACCTTCTTAGAATAGTCACATTTATATATCCTGATACGGTTTCATCGAAAGAATTGGAGGCTTCCTGGCGGTAGAAATCACTAAAAAAGGCGACAAAGCGGAGAGACCACATGGTTTCTCTGCTTTTGCGAGCCTCTACAATTTGCGTTTAGATACTGTATAGTTCCGCCATGTCTCCCATCTCCACACCCGAAGAACTCGCTTCCATGCGCCATTCCCTGGCCCATGTCCTTGCACAAGCCGTTACCAAACTCTATCCCGAAACCAAACTGACCATTGGTCCTCCCATTGAGACTGGTTGTTACTACGACTTTGAGTTTTCTCAGCCAATTTCAGAAGAGGCATTTCCGGCTATTGAAAAGGAGATGAAGAAGATTATTCATCAGGCTCAGACTTTCCGGCGTGATGAACTGGCTCCCGCCGATGCCAAGGCATACTGGAAAGCAAAGAATCAGCCGTTCAAAGTGGAGCTGATTGAGGATCTGGAAAAGAATGAGAACGTACAGATGGTCACGCACTATGTGAATATCGGACCCGCTGGCGAAGAGGCGTTTGTCGATTTGTGCCGCGGCGGTCACACAGAATCTACCAAGGATATCCCGGTCGATGCCTTCAAACTGATGACGGTTGCCGGTGCCTACTGGAGAGGGGATGAAAAACGCGAACAGCTCACACGCGTGTATGTGGCGGCCTTTGCGTCCAAGGAGGAACTGGATGCGCATCTGGCACAGATGGAAGAAGCGAAGAAGCGCGATCACCGCAAGCTCGGAAAGGAAATGGATCTCTTTACCTTCAGCGATTTAGTTGGTCCGGGTCTTCCGCTGTGGACACCGCGCGGGACGCTCATGCGTAATATCCTCGATGCATTCGTGTGGGAATTGCGTGAAGCCAAGGGCTACATGAAAGTTACAATTCCGCATGTCACCAAGAAAGAACTCTACGAAACGTCCGGCCACTGGGCCAAGTTCAAGGAAGATCTCTTCCGCATTCAGACGCGCGACGGCCATGAATTCGCCATGAAGCCAATGAACTGTCCGCACCACACGCAGATCTACTCCCATCTGCAGCGCAGCTACAAGGATCTGCCGCAGCGCTATACAGAAACGACGATGGTGTACCGCGATGAGCAGACAGGGGAGTTGCATGGTCTTTCCCGTGTTCGCAGTATCACCCAGGACGATGCGCACGTGTTCTGCCGCCAGAGTCAGGTAAAAGAAGAGTTCTTGAATATCTGGGAGATCATCGATGCGTTTTACAAGACGGCGGGATTCGAAACGCTCAAAGTACGCTTGTCGTTGCACGATCCGGAGCACTTTGAAAAATATCTCGGTACGCCGGAACTGTGGAAGCACGCTGAGGATGACATCCGTTCCATCGCCAAGGGCAGGGGAGTGGACTACTTCGAATCGCCTGGCGAGGCAGCGTTCTACGGCCCCAAAGTGGACTTCATGGCCGTGGATGCGATCGGACGCGAGTGGCAGGTGGCCACGATCCAGCTCGATATCAACATGCCCGAGCGGTTCGACCTCTCGTGTATCAACGAGAAGGGCGAGAAGGAACGCATTGTGATGATCCACGCCGCGATCATGGGCTCGCTCGAGCGTTTCCTGTCGATTTTCATCGAACACCACGCGGGTCTCTTTCCGCTTTGGTGCGCGCCCGTGCAAGTGGCGCTCATCCCGGTTGCGGGCACGCACGAGGAATATGCCAAGTCCGTGGAGGCGCAGCTCGCCGCTGTCGGCATCCGCACGGTGTACCTCGATCCTGCCGACTCGCTCGGCAAGCGCATCCGCGAAGGCGAAGGTCAGAAGATTCCGTACCTGCTCGTGCTCGGCGATAAAGA
>CAYRQG010000072.1:0-6218 GCA_964426345.1 uncultured Candidatus Peribacteria bacterium | reverse complement strand
ACAAGGGCAACAGCGCGAACGGCGTTTTCTCGGTAAGGAAAGGTTTCACGGCCGCACGTATTTCTTCTAGCGATGACATGCCGGTCGACAGAATAGTGAACAGATGCAGTGCTGCCACGTCCTGCAGAAAAGGCAGATTTGTGATTTCCCCTGATCCAATTTTAAGCGTTTTGACGCCAATCTCTGCCAAAAAACGGGCACTATCGGCATCGAAAGGTGTGACAATGAAATCGATCTGTTTTTGATCCGCATACTCTTTTAGCTCTCGATACTCTTCGCGTGTCAGCATCAATCGCCGAAGCATCTCCTGCTGATTGTCTTCGCCACTCCGTTCCTGATACGCAGCCAGGGGCGCATGGGCGGCTGTCAGTTCGTCTGCATCGAAGAGTTGGAATTTGACGGCATCGGCATCGGCTTCCACCGCTGCATCGATGAGCTTGAGCGCCTGCTCTTTTTTCCCGTCGTGATTCACTCCCGCTTCCGCAATGATGTACGTGCGACCTGTGTGCATGCGCAAAGAAGAGGGAAGAATGGATGGAGTACATCATGGTATCATAGAAAGCCTCACTCATGCAGAACGCGCGCGTTATTGCCCGGCTGGATATTAAGAGCCCGAACGTGGTGAAAGGCATTCAGATGGTGGGATTTCGCAAAGCGGGTGACCCTGCAATGTTGGCTCAGGTCTATAACGCACAGGGCGCCGATGAATTGCTGATAGTGGATATAGTGGCGAGTTTGTATCAGCGTGATCCCGATGTTGCACTGGTCCGAAACGTTGCGAAAGAACTTTCTATTCCCCTGACTGTTGCCGGAGGCATTCGCAACCTTTCACACATTGATGCACTGCTTCAGGCTGGTGCCGATAAAGTGGCCATCAATACGTATGCACTCGAACATCCTCAGTTTTTATTCGACGCAGCGCAAAAATTTGGAAGCCAGTGCATTGTGCTTTCGGTGGAAGCAAAGCATATGTACGGCAAAACGTACGAAGCGTATACCAACGGCGGGCGTGAACACACCGGCCGCGATGTGGTGGAATGGGTGCAGGAAGCACAGGAGCTGGGGATTGGTGAAATTCTTCTGACCGCTATAGACCGGGACGGAACGAAGAAAGGATTGGACCTGGATTTGCTGGAAAGAGTGCAACGTATTGCCACTGTGCCGGTCATTCTTTCGGGCGGCGCAAAAGATGCCGGATCCGTGCGCGATGCAATCGATGCCGGCGCAGATGCTGTGGCAATTGCCTCCATTCTGCACAATGGAAGTTGCACAATCGACATGCTGAAAAACGCACTGTACGCTCCCCATTCACATGTCTGATTCGTTTCCGCTCTACGGCCTTCCGGAGGATGTGCAGTTTTGCCGCAAGTGCGTGATGCCAAACACACGCCCCAGTTCCACCAACGAATACAAGCATAACAGCCGGCATGCACACACCTACATCCAGTTTGATGCCGAAGGAGTGTGTTCTGCCTGCAGATTTTGCGAAGCAAAATTCAATGGCCGCATCAACTGGACCGAGCGCGAAAAAGAGCTGCAGGAATTGCTGAGTAAACATCGCCGCACCGATGGACGGTACGATGTACTGGTTCCGGGAAGCGGCGGCAAAGACAGCTGCTATGCCGCGCACGTTCTCAAATACAAGTACGGCATGCATCCGCTCACGGTGACATGGGCGCCGCATCTCTATACCGATATCGGCTGGAAAAATTTCCAGAACTGGAACAAGACGTGTGGCGCAGACAATGTGCTTTTTACTCCCAATCCCGCCATTCACCGATTACTGACGCGCAATGCGTTTCTCAATCTCCTGCATCCGTTCCAGCCGTTTATTATCGGACAGAAAATCCACGCAGTGAAGACAGCACTTCAGTACGATATCCCGCTCATTTTCATGGGCGAAAATCCCGGCGAATACGGCGCCAATATTTCCAGCGACCAAAAAACATTCACCTCCGATCCACGACAGAACGAAGGGTATCGTTTGCAGTATCTGCAGGGTGAAAGTCTGGATCAGATTTTTCTGGGTGGCACATCGGTGGCTGAATACCAGGAACAGGGTATTGCGCTCGGACAACTGGAACCCTATTTCCCGGCAGACCCCGAGGCGATTGAAAAACTCGGTATCGAATTTCATTATCTGGGAGCATATCTGCAATGGCATCCACAAGGCGCGTACTACTACGCCACCGAGCACTGCGGATTTGAACCGGCCCCCGAACGGACACCGGGTACCTACAGCAAATACAACAGCCTAGACGATAAAACCGATGACTTTTTCTACTACACCGCCTACATCAAATTCGGATACGGCCGCGCTACGCACGATGCTTCACAGGAAATCCGGCATCACGACATCGCGCGCGAGGAAGGAGTGTCATTGGTGCACCGGTTCGATGGCGAATTCCCGCAGCGCTACTTCAAGGATTTTCTGGACTACATTTCGCTCTCCGAAGAAGACTTCCACACGACAATCGATTCCTTCCGTGATCCGCACATCTGGGCACACGAAAACGGCGAATGGACGGTGCGTCACCGCGTTTCCTGATTAGGCGATACGCGCCCACTTTTCTGCCGCAGTGAGCGGCGCGTCTTCTATTTCGTGAAACATCCAGAGCGGGAAATCGAGCCGCTTTTCCTGGAGTAGAAATTCCAGAAAAGCAAAGTCGGTTGCTGTATCGATATCAAAACACATGTGCGGCGTTTCCTGCATGAGCGACCGATCGGTAATGGAACTTTTGCAGCCTGCATTAAAAAACGCACGACGGAATAGGTAATACGCGGCATTCATCTCGTACGTCTGGGGCGCATCCTGACGCGCAAAAATCGGTTGATCCGGTTCTTTGCAGACCGCTGCATATCCCGAGGGCAATCGCTCCAGCATATTAAAGTACGGATTTCTGCGGGCGGGGCTCACCGAAAAAACATTGAGTGCATCGGGTACTCTTTCGAGAGCTGCAAAGCCGGATGCAAGATCCTCTTTGGTGCGCAGCGGACACGTGACATCCAGGTCCAGGAGCAGATCGTAGGTAATGCCCCGGCGGCCTTCTTCGTACGCAAGCACATGGCGCATCGTGTCTATTTTCCCGGCACTCTCTGTGGCCAGTTCTGCGGGGCGACGATATTCGGTGTGGAGTCCTGCCTGCGCTGCAATCTCCAGAATCAGGGGACTATCCGTGGAAAGAGCGATATCCGCCCCTGATTCGCGTGCAAAATCCTGCGCCTGGCGGATGGTATACACCAACAGCGGCACGCCCAGGAGTGGCCGGATGTTCTTGCCGGGAATGCCCGTGGACCCGCCGCGCGCGCACAGAGTGATGAGTGTCTGCATACAGTGCCCGCATCGTTCCACAGTCCCTGCTTCCGTACAAGAGAAACGAGCGTATGATTCGTTTTACCATGCCTGCTTCCTATGTTTTTGGAAACGCACCGGCGCTTTTGGAACTCACCAATCGTGAGCGGAAACTTTTAGACGCCAGTCCGCAGGTAGCTGTGCTCAATGACTTTCCGCCGCACTGGCGGATTGCCGGATTTCGCCCCACAGTGTGGGTGGTGGGTGATTGTTTCAATATGCAATGCAGAATGCTCTTCCGCGAGAGAATGGAAGCCGCTTCCAAAGACAGTGCGCTCTTCGAACGTCTGCACACACTTTTTCTGTGTCCGGAAACACTGGATGGCAATGAAGCCGATATGCAGGAATTGCTCGCATCCATTGCATCATTCATGCCGACTGTGACCGTCCGTCTCTACAGGCGCGGAAACTGGGAAGCAAAGCATCAGACAGTCGCAACCAATTTCAATCAAACAATGGTCCACGCAGGCTCCACTCTCACCGATGCTATCAATCTGATGGCCATCCAGAATCCCGGTGAACCCGTGCGTATTGCGGGCTGTCCGTACCAGGGGCGGCATGGCTATTTTTACGAAACATCTGCATACGAAAATACGGAAGAAGCGATTTTTCTCTCCGCCAAAAGCCGCCTGCTCATGTGGGAATCGTTTGCCGATATGCGCGCGCAGGGGATTGATCTGATTGATTGCAACTCAGTCCACGGTGCCGACATTCCACCCGAACTGCGCCTTCCACGCGACACACTCTTTCCAAAAGAAGGACTATTTGCCCGATTTTTCCACTAACCATGAAGATTGTTTCTCTTACCATGATTTACAATCTGGAAGATGTCCTGGAACTTTTCGTGCGCCATCATGTGCAGTTCGTGGATCATATGATTCTGATTGTGCATGGGAACAGCACCGATGCGACCGAAGAGATTGCGCTGCAATTACAAAACGAAGGACTGCCAATCACGCTGGAATACTGTGATATTCCGACCTTCGCACAATCGTCCATTTTGAGTGAGGCAGCTGCACGCGCTATCCAGATGCATCAGCCGGACCTGTTGCTTCCGATTGATTGCGATGAATTCCTGTGTGCAAAGCCGGGCACACATATCCGCGATATTCTGGAAAACCTGCCGACTGATCGCGTGAGTGCTGCGCCCTGGCGGACGTATGTTCCCAAAACAGATGATGCATCACTCGTAAAACGTATGACGCACCGCCGCCGCGCCGAAGCTCCTGCGTATGCCAAGGTGATGATTCCCAAAGCATTTCTGACTCCTTCACTGATCATTCATCAGGGGGCACATAACATCAGTATCGACGGCATCGGCGTTGATTCCACTGCGCTCGATTCTGTATGGCTGGCACACCTCCCCATTCGCTCCCCACAGCAGGCACTCGAAAAAGCACTCGTCGCCTGGCCACGTCAGCGCGATAACCCGCGGCACAAAGCGGGCGAAGCATTCCACTGGGAAAACCTTTATGAGGCAGCGCAGCGAGACGGTTCGTTTAGTCACGAACGCACGGTGGAATTGGCTGCCTGCTACGCCTGTGCGCAGACCGATAGCTGTCCGGCACTGGTAGAAGATCCGTTGGATTCCTACGTTTTTGCTGCAGAGAGCACTGGCAGATAGGGAGGAGTGTGGTCTACACTAAAGCTTCACATGACGCTCTCCGCCCCACATCCCTTCAGCTTTATCCTCTTTGGTGCCTCCGGCAACCTCGCGAAGCTGAAGATTTATCCGGCGCTCTACACGCTCGCGCTCAAAAAGCGTCTGCCCGAACAGTATGCGATTGTGGGATACGCCAGAAGTGAGATGACCGACGACGCCTTCCGCACACTGGTGGAAGAGTCTGTCCGCACGGATATGATTGAGGTGAACGAAGACATCCTGAAAGACTTCCTGGCACACACGCACTACCAGCGCGGGAATTACGATAACGCTGATGATTTTAAAGCGCTCTCCGATCGCCTGAATACACTCGAAGCTGCCTGGGGTGAGCGCTCCCGCATTGCGTACCTCTCCGTGCCACCAACCGCATTTTCGAGCATTGTGGAATCGCTCAACACGAGCGGCATTACCAAAGCTCCGCAGACTGCGTTCCGTTGTATTGTCGAAAAACCGATTGGCCACAATCTGGAAACGTTTGAAGAAATCCGCGACACGCTGATGAAGAATATGTCTGAGGATCAGATTTTCCTGCTGGATCATTACCTGGGCAAAGACGCGTTCCGCAACATCTACTATTTGCGCTTTGCAAACCCGGTACTGGAGCGCCTTCTCAAGAACACCATCATTCATCACGTGGAAATCAGTGCGTCGGAAAGTCTGGGATTGGAAGGCCGCGCCGGATACTTCGAAAATACCGGCACGCTCCGCGATATGTTCCAGAGCCACCTGGTGCTGATGATGGGACTCCTGACCATGCGCCTGCGTGAAGATGAGGATAGCTTCCGCAGCAGCCGCCTGAATGCCATCCAGCAGCTCTACTTACCACCAGCATCGGACCTGAAAGATATTATTCTCCAGGGCCAGTACAAAGCGGGAAAAATCGGACGCGAGCATGTGGTGGGATATACCGAGGAAGAAGACATCGATCCCAAGTCCCGCACGAATACGTACATCGCACTGAAACTTTTGACCCGTATGTCGCGGTGGGAAGGCGTGCCGTTCTATTTAAAATCAGGAAAGAGACTCGATAAAAAAGAAACGCGCATCAGTATCCAGTTCCAGGAACCGCACCCGGTCGGCAAAGGAAGCGGACCCAATCGCATTGATATTATTGTGCAGGGCGAAGCGGGGATGAAGCTGTATCTGCAAACCACAGTGGGAGGCCCCGAGCCCGAATTCCGTCCGTTGATTATGGAAGATCCG
>CAYRQG010000071.1:0-6256 GCA_964426345.1 uncultured Candidatus Peribacteria bacterium | reverse complement strand
AGGAACACGCTTCCCATGATACCCATAAAGACGATGAAGTTATTAAAGGCCGTCTGGGAGAAAAGGGGATTCCTGAAAAAGATCAAAGCGACCACAGGCGCCGGGTGACTCAGCTCAATCCGGAAGAACAGGAAAAGTGAAATGGCAGAGAGCACATAACAAACGAGTGCCCCTGTTGAGGTCCACCCCCAATCCGATCCTTTATCCAGCACCAGCACACAGGTAGAAAGAAAGACACCCAATGCAATGGCACCGGGGAAATCGAAGACTTTGGTTTTGCGTTCGGACACGGATTCATGAATATATTTAATCGCCATCCAAATACCAACGAGTCCAATCGGCACGTTGATGAGGAACACAGATCTCCAGCTGAAGCTATCAATCAGAGGCCCTCCAATCAGCGGACCAAACACGGCAGCAGCTGCAAACGACGCCGACCAGATACCCAGCGCCTGTGCGCGTTCTTTATCGGTTTTGTAGGTGACAGCCAGAATGGCCATCGCTGTTGGATAGTCAGCAGAACCGGCAATCGCCTGAATGACGCGGAAAGCAATCATCGAAGGAAGGTCCCACGCAAATCCCGCAAGCATCGATCCCAGAATGAAAATCGAAAATCCCATGATATAGACCTTCTTGCGCCCGATCGTGTCGCCCAATTTTCCCCAGACCGGTACGAAGACCGCGTTGGCAATAATGTAGGCGGTTGCAATCCAGCTGGCAGCATCCACCGTAATTCCATAATCATTGATAATTTTTGGCAGTGCCAGGTTCACAATCGTCTGATCCAATCGCCCGAGGAATGTCCCCAAAATCACCGTGAGGAGAATGAGATTCTTATGAACCTCTTTCGGTGCTGTGGGGGTGCGGGCGTTCATACATACTTTTGGCGTTATTTCACAATCCAGACTTTGGCAGACATGCCGTTTTGCAGTCCTGCGTAGGCAGTCGTATCGAATGCGATTTTGATTTCAAACTGCTTCACTTCGCGTTTATCGGAAATACTGAAGACAACATCGCCTTCGTGGCTGGTGTCACTCACATTTTCCACGGTGCCGTGGAACTGGCGTGAGCCGAATGCATCCACGGTGAAGATCACATCCTGTCCTTTGTAGATATCTTTGAGGCCCTTGTCTTCATCTATGCGCGCAATGACATGCAACTCCTTGGGTTCAATCATAGTCACCACCGCCTGACCCGGTGCGTAACTGGCACCCAAATCCTTTTTGACGATGACAGCAAGTCCGGGAACCTGCGTCTGCAGCATTTCATCGCCCACGCGGGCAACGGTTTCGTGTGCGTAGAGCGTGTCACCCTGTTCCACATACACCGCCTTGAGTGCACCGGGTGTGAGCGCGGTTAAGTTGATGAGCGGCGCCGCAACCTGCGCTTTGTCGGTATAGATATAGTGCGATTCATGCACCATGTAGAGAATGGCGCCAACCAAACAGAGGAGAGCAGCCACACCAATCCCGATAAAAATCTGGCTGCGGGAGGGGCCTTTTTTCTGGGCAGGGACAACAGGTTCTGCGGGGGGAGCGGATGTGGTGTGCGTATCCATACTTAACGGGGAGAAGCGGGAAGAGAATCGAGAGCGGTTTGAAGATTGGAGAGAATGCGTGAGAGATGCGTCTGATCTTCCGCGGGAATGAGGGAAAGAATGTCCCCTAGGAAGCGGCGCTTCTTTTCCTGATTGTCTGCGAGAGCTTTCTCTCCTGCAGATGTCAATTTCAGGTGCACCACTTTGCGGTTATCGGGATCGGCTAAGCGTTCGACCCATCCCTCTTTTTGAAGACGATCAATAAAAGCAGTGGCAGATGACGCAGAGATTTTCATACTCTCGGCAAATGCAGACATCGTCATATTGTCAGCATCGCGGATGGACGAGAGTGCGTAGGTACGCAGGTAATTGATTTCCTGCTTATCGCGCTCTTCACAAATCATTTTGCGACGCAGATGGCGACTGAGTTCGAGTGCCTGTGTAATGATATCATCGGATGGCATATTGTTCGTAATACGAATAGTTCGTAGTACGAAGTATACGCATACACAAATAGTTGTCAAACAATAGAATGCTTTTTAGGGCTTCTTTTGCTGCTTTCCAGGCAAATGTGGCGCAAGAGGACCTTTGATTGGTGTCGATCCTGGTGGCGGACCATAGGATGAAGGTGGCAGACTTGCAGGACCACCAATCACCGGCCCATGTGACGCAGGTGTGACGGATTGGGGCATAGCAGGAAATGGCTCTTCCTTTTTTGGCATCTTTCCATCCAGTCGGAGAACGGCAACAACCTCACTCTGTGCTGGTCCCGCTACTTTCACAATATCTCCCGGATTCAATCCCTGATGGATGCAGTGACGGGTTAAACGCACGATAGATTCTGTCGCGTTCATATTTGATTGGATTTCCAGTCCTCTAAAAAAACCATCCAATCTCTGCAAATTTTTTTCATTGTCTGCCGCAACATCCTCCGTTCGTGACATGAGTCCAATGCCAACGTTTCTCAAAAAAGGGATAAATGTAGCGGCGCTCTGCGAGACGAGAGTCAGGAATTTCTGCACACCATGATCACCAGGCAATGCACGATCGCGCGCCAGTAATTGTAATTCACGGATAGGACCTTCGTTCAAACTCATAGTATGACTATACTACGTATTTTTCTATGTGCCACTCATCACTTTTTGAGCTGCAGAAGCCAATGACTCAAAGCTGCCGATTTCTGGGCAGTCCAGGCAACAGCATTCTGCGCAATCGGGCCAATGCCCCAGCGGTTATACGATGATTGTGCCGTTTTACACGCGGGCGGCGCACAGCGGATTTCCCCTTCTCCATGCTCCACACACACCGTGCCAATGCCGCAATCAGCATCGACATGGCAGCTCTGGAGCGATGTCCTGCAGGCAATATTCACCACAAAATAGAATGTGTAGAACACAGCCAGGACTGCAAAACAAAAACCAAAGAGCCGGGTCACAATCACGCGTTCCATGGAAACTATGATAGCATTCCTTCCATGTCTCCGCTCCTCCCACCGCCGCCCCTGCGATCTGCACCGTCAAAAGATGCATACGACAGCATTGTAATTGGCAGTGGCCCCAACGGACTTGCAGCAGCAATCACCCTCGCGCAGGCGGGCAAGAGCGTTCTTGTGGTGGAAGCGAATGAGCTGCCCGGAGGTGGAGCGCGATCGATGGAACTCACGCTTCCCGGTTTCACGCACGATCTCTGTTCGGCCATCCACCCGATGGGCATTGCATCTCCTTTTTTCCGATCCTTGCCCCTCCACGAACACGGGCTCGAGTGGATACATGCGCCGCATCCGCTCGCTCATCCCTTTGATGACGGAACGGCGCTGACTCTTGAGCGTGATCTGGATGCACAGTGTGCCGCGATGGGAAAAGACGGGAAATTGTATAAAAAGTTTATGCAACCTTTCTTGCCTAAATTGAATACAATTTTTGAACAGGTTTTAGGCCCACTGAAAGCCCCGCACACTCCCCTTCTCCTCGCAAAGTTCGGTCTACGGTCACTGCATTCAGCCAAGACCGTCAGCCACCGATTTCAGACGCCAGAAGCACAGGCACTCATTGCCGGACTTGCAGCGCATTCCGTCCTGCCACTGGAGCAAACATTCAGTGCAGGAATTACGCTGGTGCTTGGACTCACACTCCACGACAAAGGCTGGCCGCTGCCGCGGGGTGGATCGCAGCAGATCACCTGGGCGCTCATCCGCTCTCTGCAATCACTCGGCGGAGAAGTGGTGACAGGCATGCGCGTGACATCACTCGCACAACTCCCCAAAGCAAAAAGTATTCTCTTCGATACATCGCCACACACTCTCATCGCAATTGCAGGCGAGCGGTTCCCAGAATCCTATAAGAAAAAAATCCGCGCCGTGCAGTACGGCCCCTCGGTCTTCAAGCTCGACTGGGCACTGGATGCACCTATTCCGTGGACTGCGGATGGATGCAGGAGCGCTTCTACTATTCATGTGGGCGGAACATTTGCAGAAATTGCCCAAAGTGAACGCGATGCCTGGCAGGGGCGGATCAACGAAGTCTGTTTGATGACACGCGCGCTCCCCACGGCAAACACACAGCCTGGGCGTACTGTCATGTACCACATGGATCGGAGGAAGATATGACCAATGCAATCGAAGAACAAATCGAACGCTTCGCACCTGGATTCAAAAAAATTATCCTCGCACGATCTGTAATGACGCCTTCTGATGTGGAAGCACATAACGCCAATAATGTTGGCGGCGATATTACGGGAGGAGTCATGAACCTGCGCCAGCTCTTCAAGCGCCCGACATCGATCATCAAACCCTATAACACTCCTGATCCGGATTTGTTCCTGTGTTCATCATCGACACCACCGGGCGGAGGAGTGCATGGAATGTGCGGGTATTGGGCGGCGGTGGAGGCTTTACGGTACATTCCTCCCGCCTGCCGCTCAAGTTATGAGTTATGAGTTATGGGTTATGGGGACGACGAATAACGGAGTAACGGAATAACCGAGTAACGGAACAATAAAACAAAGAAGTTCCGCTCTGGAATTGCTGAAGCAATTCCAATCGCCCATCGGTGTGGTGTCCGGCCAAGGAGGGTGAAGGGGCAAGCGGGAGGGCAATTGGCCGGACCCCTGCCCGCCGTAGCTTTAGCGAAGGTGGGGCATTTTTGGTTCCTTTTTGGGGCAGGGCCAAAAAGGGACGCCCCCGCGGCGAGCGGCCCCAGAGGGAATTCAAAGAAAAAGCCCCCGCATCTCTGCGGAGGCTTTCTTCAAAGATAAATCTTTATTTCGTCTTGCAGGTGCAAGGCATGTTGCCGCAACCAGGGCAAGCTGCGCATGCAGCTTTGTTACACGGACACAGCTTCTTGGACGTCTTGTGGAAGACTGCCAATGAAGCCACAGCGGAGAGGATAGCGAGTGAACCTTCCGGTGCACCGAACATCCAGCCTGTTGCTGTCATGTGTGTACGCCAGACACCAATGAACGCTGCAATGGTGAGGGCAAGAAGCAAAAGAGAAGCGACAGCGCGGACCGCCTTGCAGGCGCCGCATTCACAACAAGAAGAACCACACATAGGATTGAAGGGGGATAAATAAAAAGAGAACGGATACATCATACCCCTGATTTGATTCAAAAAAGCAGTTTGATTGGACGAACGTATACATTTTGTATGCAATATACCCGCTGAATGCGTAAGACTCTTTTGACATGCCTGTCATAGAGGCATGCGACTTTCACTTCCCGATCACCGGCAATCCAGTTTCTTTTCCGATATTGCGCCGGAGCTTCCACTCCTGAGCCTGGGAGGAGCAGTGCTCTTCATCACCACGCTCGCAGTGTATCTCTACGCAGCAACAATCTAAGACAATTCTCGGAAGAGGAGAAAAACGGAATAAAGAATCCTGACAAGAGGCAGACCTGCTGAGGTCACTGTATACTGAGCATACTTTTCCCCGTATCTCTATGCTGTCTCTGGTCTTTGTTCTGTTTGTTGCAGGTTTGCTGACAGTCCTTCTGCCGTGCATCCTGCCGCTCATCCCTATTGTGCTGGGTGTCAGCATTGCAGGACGCAGCAAATGGCGGCCACTGGCGACAGTGCTTGGAATGCTCATCAGCTTTGTGGCATCCACACTCATTCTGAATATTCTCCTCAGTCAGTTTGTCGAGCTTGCGGATTACATCCGGATTGGGACCTACTACACCCTGCTCCTCTTCGGACTCGGTTTTCTCTTCCACACAAAAACTCCGCAGCTGATTGGTGCGGTACTCGGTGGATTCTTTTTTTATGAGAAAGGATGGATTGCGGTAGTCATTGCAATGATCGTTGGTGTGATTGCAATGGAAGTGGGCGGACGCGTGGCCACGGCATTGCAGCAGTTTGGATCAGATGTACAAATCAAGGCGCGTACAGAATTGGGTGATCAATCTCTCCTTACCGCCTTTATTATTGGCCTCACGATGCCCTTGCTGCTGTGCGCGAAAAACCCGCAGTAGAAGCAGCACTGTACTTAACAGCATATGCCGTTGGTGCTGGCATTCCTCTCATGCTGATTGGCTACGGAGGACAGGTAGCAGTGCAATCCGTCCGAACGCTCAGCAAATACAGCGGACGCATCAAAGAAGTGTCCGGCGGGCTGCTCATCATTTCTGCTCTTCTCTTTGCGCTCAATATTTTCCAGAACCTGCAGACGTGGTTCGTGAATAACACGGGATTTGGAACACTCGGGAACGACATCGAAAAACAAT
>CAYRQG010000070.1:4647-6319 GCA_964426345.1 uncultured Candidatus Peribacteria bacterium | reverse complement strand
CCGGTCCATGTGGTGATTACGGGCATTGAAAAGGTGATTCCGACACTGGATGATCTTGCCACGATGATGCGCCTGTTGCCGCGTTCGGCGACCGGGCAATCGATTTCCAACTATTTTTCCATCCTCACCGGCACCCAACGACCGGGTGACCGGGATGGCCCGGAACATCTTTATTTCGTGCTGGTCGATAGCGGTCGTGCGGATGTGGTCGGCGGCGACTTTCACGAAATGCTGCGCTGCATCTTTCATACCACTATTCCAGTCCGATTGAGAGCCCATGGTAATCCCCACCAATGGATCACTTTCAATGTGTTCAATGCTTCCTGACATAGAGAAAAGGAGAAAACAATAAGACATCATTAAAAACCTCCACCTATGCATTTACAAGAGCATGTACAAATTCACCATTAAAGCCGTGTCAGCTTCACCTCATGTTTCCCGACCATGCGGATCGTCGCATCTAAATCTTCCTGCAATGCCTGCCGATGCTGGCGTGCCTCTTCAAAGCCTTGATGCACTTTCTGTTCAAGTCTATCAACTTTTGCATCAACTCTTGCAATCTGCTGCTGAAGATCCTGCTTTACCGTGAGCAATTCTCCATGAATTGCCTGAATGTGTTCCAGAAGTATGCCATTGGTAATTATCTCGTCTGCCATAAGAAAAAGAAGAATTGAATACTAAGCCCACCGTAGCAGACTGTCGATGGACACCGGCTGAAAAAGGGACAAACGTACACTTGTATGTGGAGGGAGCCAAAGTTGCCTACGTTTCAGAAGTGACCAACATAAAAATTACCTCGGTCACTTTGGCCCCTTTGGCCACATCGGTCACCTCTCAAAGAATCTGCCTAAGTCCCGCCACCTGCGCCTCCGTCACGACTTCCAGTAGTGCTTCATCGGTCTGTTTGCGGATGGTATCCACATCGCCAAACTTTGCGAGCAGCTTCATCTTCCCCTCTTGGCCGAGTCCCGGTACCCGATCCAACTGCGATTCAAATGCATGTTTGGAAATGCGCTTCTTTCGGTGATTGTTTGCAAAGCGATGGGCTTCATCGCGCAGGCGCATCAGCATGAACTTCGCCTGACTGTCGGTGCGGAAAATAATCGGATCACTCCTGCCCGGAACAAACACTTCTTCCTCGCGCTTGGCGAGTCCGATGACTGGGATTGTGATATCGAACTGCTTCAGGACTTCGTTCACAGTGCTGAGCTGACCTTTGCCGCCATCGATGACAATCAGATCGGGCGGGGTGCTGAGTGAGCTATCGGCTTTTTGTGATGACGAATCATAGACCATCATCATTTTGCCCGGACACTCTTCAAAACCTTTGGGGTTCTTGAGCACATGACGGAAACCGAGCGATGCGTATTCCTGTTCCAGAGAGGGATCGATACACACATACACTTTCCCCTTCTTCACCGTCCGCAGAATAGCTCTGATAAGAAACTGTCCGAGCTTCGTGTGCTGGAACTGCTCATCAATCCAAAGAGAAGAAAGCTCGACCGTCTTCGTGTCATGCTCCTGCAACCGCACAAACCCAACAAGCTGACTTTCATGGCGGGCTACCATGAATTCCGTGTAAGGATGATCTACATTTTCAACAGCAACATTCTTATCGTCATCAGATAACTGATAACTGGTAACAGATAACTGACGACGAACAATGTCATTC
>CAYRQG010000070.1:2028-4626 GCA_964426345.1 uncultured Candidatus Peribacteria bacterium | reverse complement strand
GCTTTGCTTACCGTAATCCCACTCTTCTCCCACTGCTCTTCTTCCATTTTCCATCCGCCCGCAATATGCCGAAGGCGGCGAGAGAGGACTTCTTTGAGCGACCGGTAATCATCAATCACACCACTCGCCATGGAGTGGATCGTGAAGGACCGATATTGATCGTTCTTCGGTTTACCATGCACAAATACCACCATGCTTCCGACGGTTTCCGTGCCTCCGGAATGCGAGATGTCGTAGCCTTCAATGCGAACCGGATCATGTTCCAGCCCCAGGTTCTGCACCAACTCACTCATGGCAGTATCCAGGTTCCGCTGCTCTGCTTCCCAGGTTGCTTCCGCCTGTTTTGCTTTCTCGTGGGCATTGGTTTCGGCAAGCTGCAGCAACTGTGATTTTGTCCCGCGCTCGGGAATGCGCACCTGTACTTTTTTGCCGCGCTTCTGGCTGAGATACTGTTCGAGCGCCTCGATGCCGGGGAATGTTTCACCAATCAGCACTTTTTCCGGAAGATCGACCACACCCTCGTAGTACTGCGCCAGGAATTGCTCAAGCACATCCCCCACCGATTCCGCACTGCCCATCAGCGAAATGTGATGTTCGCCAATGAGTTTTCCCATGCGCTTTTGCATCACCTCCACATGCGCCTTACCCGAAAGCAACGCCACACCCACCACATCGACATCATCACCGGAGGTATCGGACACCAGCTGACGTTCTTTCATGTTTTCGACCATCAGAAGCGTGTCGCGGATTTCTGCAGCGCGTTCGAACTTTTTCTGCGCGGCATACACGGACATCAGTTCGCGGCCGCGGGTAAGGACCGGATCGTAATCACCTTTAAAGAACTTGATGACTTCGTCGATGCGACGACGGTATTCCTCCTGCGAGACAATCCCCGCACAGAGCGCATTGCACTGGCCAATCTGGGAATCCAGACACGGCTTCAGTTTCCCGGTATTGAAAATAACTTCCCGGTTCGCATTCTCCCGATCCAGCGCATCGAGCGAGGGTTTGCAGGCTCTCCACCGGAAAAAATCATGGAGCATATCGAGCGTGTGACGCACTTCGTACGGACTGAGGAATGGACCAAAATACTTGGCCCCGTCTTTCTCCATTTTGCGGATCACATCCACGCGCGGATAGGGATCATTCAGCGTCACGCGCACATACACATAATTTTTATCATCCTTCATGAGAACGTTATATTTCGGGCGGATTTCTTTGATGAGATTCGTCTCCAGAATCAACGCTTCCAATTCAGAATTCGTCACCGTGACATCAAAATCCGCGAGCTGCTGGTACATCGACTGCTTCCACGGACCCTGATCCTTCGCTGCGTTGGTCATCACATAACTCTTGAGGCGGTTTCGCAGATTTTTGGCTTTCCCTACATAAATAATCGTGCCGTCTTTATCAATCCATCTGTAAACACCGGGCTTAGTAGAAGCACGGGAAACACGTTTGCGGAGTTGGGTCAGTGTTTGATCCTGAAGGGAAGTCATTGCTTCTATTTTAGCTGAATTATGACGTAAGAATTATGAATTATGTAAAAAAGAAACTCCCCCTTCTTAATTCCTAATTCCTAATTCATAATTCATTTATCCTTACTCTCAATCTCATCCCTCAATCTCCAGTAATAACGGCTATTGTCCTCAACTACAAGACCCCCAAAAATACGGTGGCCTGCGTGCATGCACTGGAAAAGCAGACGATCGCAAGCAAGATCGAGATTCTGGTCATTGATAACCACTCTGATGACGATTCGATTGGCATTATCCGCAACAGACTCAGCGACCTGCCGCATGTGCGGATTTTAGAAACGCCCGCCAATATTGGATACGGAAACGGCAATGCAGTCGCAATGAAGCAAGTCACCACTCCGTATGTCCTTATTATTAACCCCGATAACGAACTGCAGCAGGATGCCCTGGAAAAAATGTATACGCTGATGGAAAAAGACCCGACCATCGGGATTGCCGCACCAAAGCTCATTCACGAAGACGGCTCTGTGCGCGATTCCGCCCGTAGTTTTCCCCGTCTCTCCGATACCATTATTAAACGGACGTTCCTTTCTACCATCTTCAGCGATCGCATGGATTACTACCTGCAGCGCCGGTTTGATACGAATACGGCCCGTGACGTCGATTGGGTTGTAGGAGCCTGTATGCTGATCCGAAACGACCTTTTGCAAACAATCGGCGGGTTTGATCCCCGGTTTTTCCTCTTTTTTGAAGACATGGACCTCTGCCGTCGGTGCTGGAATGCGGGTTTCCGGGTGCGCTATGTACCCGAAGCGGTAGCCGGCGACCGCAAGCGCAGACTCAGTGAAGGAGGGGTTTTATCGGTTTTACTCAAGAAAACTGGCCGTATTCATGCAATAAGTGCTTTAAAGTACTTCTGGAAATGGCGGTGATTTTGGGTTGGGGTTGGGGTTCGAGTTGAATATTTTAGAAAATCTAACGTTTAGGTTCAAAAAGGAACCCAAACCCGAATACCGAACCCTACACAATATCTTGCATTTCCCTAGTGCCTGACCTATCCTAGCGCCCCGTTAAGGGAATTACCCACTTTTTCTATGTCCAACTCTGTCTCCCTCAAAGC
>CAYRQG010000070.1:0-2018 GCA_964426345.1 uncultured Candidatus Peribacteria bacterium | reverse complement strand
TTCCGCCCGCATTAAGGGTGCGAACGTCAAAGATCTCCGCAAGGCAGGTCAGGTTCCGGTTGTGGTCTATGGAAACAAAGTGGAGAACACATTGCTCCAGGTGGAAGAAGTGCTCCTGAAGAAAGTGCACCTGAAGGCTGGAGAAAGCACACTTGTTGAATTGGATGTTGATGGAAAAATGATTCCGGCACTCTTTCATCAGGTAGATGTGGACCCTGTGTCCGATCGTATGATCCACGTTGATTTCTATGCTGTGGACATGAAGAAAGAAGTGGAAGCAGAAGTACACATCCGCTACGAAAACGAATCTCCAGTCGTAAAGGACGGCGCCGTTCTGGTGAACGCCCTGCACGAAATCCTGGTCTCCGCACTGCCAAGCAAACTCCCACACGATTTGGCTCTCGATTTGAGCAAGCTAACAGAAATGGGTGGAACACTCACTGTTGCCGATGTCGTCATCCCCGATGGCGTAACAGTCCTCACACCTCTCGATTCCGTGATTGTCATTGCTCAGGAACCGCGCGCTGAAGTGGTGGAAGAGGCCGCTCCGGCTGAAGGCGCTGCAGAAGGTGCAGCTGCTCCTGCCGCTGAAGGTGCCGCTCCTGCTGGCGACGAGAAGAAAGAGTAACCACTGTTATATGTGAATGGTTATCTGGTTTTGGAATTCTTTTTATTGTTCCAGTTAACAGATAACAGGTAACTTACGTTTTTTTGGTGCGCTTCTTTTTCGGCGCCATCTCTGTTTCCTCGCGCAGGAATTCCGGCAAAATGAGAGGGGCTTTCAGGCCCGGAATCTGTTCCAGCAGAGGCAGATCTTCCAGGGCAATTTTTCCGATGTAGAGCCGGCGCAGATCGCCTCCTTCAATGACATAGTGTTCAATAGCCCGAAGGCCGCGGAAATAGACAACGCCGCGGGTGAAACCACCGGGTTCTGCCGTATGAATCAGCCCGCGCTTCATATCGATTGCTTTGGTAAGTGCCTTCTCTGCATCGTACCCAAGTTCCTCCTGAAGATACTGACGCGTGTCGGCAAAGGAATGTTCAAGCGCAAACGCCGTTCCCAAAATATTACGCGCAGGACCGTAGCGCTTTTCATGATGCGGCGAGAGAAAACGATTCTGGTTATAAACCGCAAGCCCCTCCTGCGTATCCATATAATTGGCAAAACCACGGCGGAATAGGTCATAAGGCTGATGCAACCCGTTTTCAGAAGTGAGTACATGTGTTTCAATCTCGTGGGCAATCAGTCCCTGTATATCGTCTTTGGCAAATTGCGCATCGCGGCGGAGATAGACGGATTTACTACCAACTGTAATGCGGGCGACAATGCTGTCGCGTATTTCCACACGCCAGTCATGCAATCCGTAACGACTGAGCACGTCTTCAAAAAGAGGCATCGCTTTTTCCGCAGTCATCATGTTTTCGGGCAACTGGATATCACATGCCTGTTGTCCGCGCAGCACAGAAGCAGCAGCAGAGAGTAGGACGGACGTCGGTTGTCCGTAGAGGGCGCTGCAGGCATCGGTAAAAGCGCGTGCATCGCCGCGGGCCCGGAGAACAGTGATGCGCTGCAGAAGATCGCGGCGTTTTTTACGAAGCAGCAACCCCAGAGGAGTATCATCGGGAGAGAGTGCAAGCAGACGCCCTTCCACATCGTTCATATCCACATCCACCGGCTGGTACTGGAACACCGGATTATACCGCATGTCTTCCAGTGCCCGCGCGCGTTCTTCAAATAAGTTCTCGGGCTTCACATATTTGAGCAGCAATAAATCGTGATCCACTTGCGACAAAAACCGATCGATCGCACGTAAATCTTCTTTCACTCCCCCATGGGATACAGGCTCCGATACCTTCACGGGATCAATCAAAAATCCTGTCAGATCTCTGCGGCCTACAATCGCACGTACATCACGTGGGACATCACCTGTACGAACAACAGTCTGAATTTTGCGCCCGCCAAGAGCAAATTTTACACGATACCCGTCTTCATCTCCTTGCTGCTGCACCGCCCCGTT
>CAYRQG010000069.1:1950-6344 GCA_964426345.1 uncultured Candidatus Peribacteria bacterium | reverse complement strand
CGAACGCGACCTTTCGGCCTGGCTCGGAAACCATATCCAGCGCTCTGCCATGGATGCGGTGTTTGCCATGGAAGACGCGGTGAAGAAGACGGGTGACGCAGAGCTGCTTGAAATCTGGCGCAAGCTCCTTACTTCGGATCACTTCTACTACATGTGCACCAAGTACTGGAGCGACGGCGACGTGCACAAATACTTCAGCCCCTACGACTCCCCCTACGAAGCCTACCGCCGTTTCAGCCATGCGCTGTGCGATCTGAAAATGCGTGTCACAAAATCTTCTGCGGCAACAATCCCCGTTGCAGAGACACCCAAAACAAAAGCATCTCTCTTTTCCTTCCTCAAACTAAAAAAATCCCCCATAACCCATAACGCATAACCCATAACGATATGCCTAGACCACTCGTCCTCGGAAACGGCACCGTCCTCGCAGCGTTCGATGATCGCCTGCAGATGCGTGATCTCTACTTCCCGTATGTCGGTATGGAAGACCATACGACGTTTGGAACCATGCACCGCCTGGGCGTCTTTGTGGAAGGCAGAGGCTTTGCCTGGAGCAGCGACGAGAGCTGGAAAATTACCCCATCCTACAAATCCGATACGCTCGTCAGCAATTCCACGATGACGAACGACATGCTGGGTATTGCGATGACCGTGGAAGATTGTGTGCACCCGGTCTATAACGTCCTGCTCCGCCGCTTCCTCATTCATAGCCTGGATGATCAGGAGAAGATCGTGAAGATTTTCTTCCACCACGATTTCCATATCTACGGAGACAACCAGAAAGACACTGCGTTCTACGAACCCTATACCAACTCGGTAATCCACTACCGCCAGACGCGTTACTTTTTGATTGGCGGCGAGACCAGTAACCCGGAAGAGTGTTTTATTGGCCATGCGGGAGGTGCCTACGATTCCGTGCTCCACAGTATGAAACGCGTAGGCAGCTGCGGTATTTCCTCCTTCACCGTGGGAAAAGCGAATTACCGCGGATACCTGGGAACCTGGAAAGATGCGGAAGATGGCATCCTTGCCCAGAACACCATTGAACAGGGGTCAGTGGATTCCACCGTCGCCATCCACTCGATTGTGCCACCGCACACCGAAACCGAAGTGGTGATGTGGCTGTGTCTGGGGACCACACTCAATGAAGTGGTGCAGCTTCAGCAGACAGTGCTCGAAGAGACACCGGAGCGCCTGGTAAAAAATACCATCAATTACTGGAAGAGCTGGGTCCATAAGTCGACCGACGATTTTGGTTCACTCTCCCCCGCAGCAATCGATCTCTACAAGCGGAGCCTGATGATGATCCGCACCCACGCCGATAACCACGGCGGCATTGTGGCTGCTGCCGATAGTGACATCATGGCCTTCAACCGCGATACCTACACCTACGTCTGGCCGCGCGATGGGGCGTTTGTCTCTCTTGCACTGGACGAAGCCGGCTACAGCGAAGTGGCCCGCCGCTTCTTTGAATTCTGTAAACGCGTGCAATCACCCGATGGCTACATGCTCCATAAATATAACCCGGATGGATCGGTCGGTTCCTCCTGGCATCCCTGGTTCCGCGATGGCGAAGCACAGCTGCCGCTGCAGGAAGATGAAACAGCACTCGTGCTGCATGCGCTCAATAAGCACTTTGAAAAAACCCAGGACTTTGAATTTTTGCAGCAGATGTACGAAACCTTCATCCGCAAAGCAGCCCAGTTCCTCTGCGATTTCCGCGAAACCGAAACCGGCCTCCCGCTCCCCAGTTATGATTTGTGGGAAGAACACCGCGGTATCTTTACCTACACCACCGCAACCGTGATTGCCGGACTCCAGGCAGCGGCACACATGTCCCAGATGCTCGGACATGTCACCCACTCCGAACGCTACACACACGTGGCAGACGAAATGAAGCAGGCGCTCCTCTTCCATCTGTTCGATGAAAAAGAGCAGCGCTTCGTGAAGAAAATCAAGCGCAAGGGCGGCAAAACCATTGAACGTGATCTCACTCCCGATGCCAGTATCAGCATTGTCTGGAAACTCGGCATCCTGCCCCCCGATGATCCACGCGTGGTCTCCACCATGACTCAGCTCGAACGCATGCTGACAGTCCACACAAGTGTGGGCGGACTTGCGCGCTATACGGTGGATCACTATCAGGCGGTCACTGCGCCAAGTGCAGACGTCCCCGGAAACCCGTGGATTATTACCACGCTCTGGAATGCACAATGGAAGATTGCCTGTGCAAAAACCAGAGCCGATCTGGAAGCAGCACGCAAAACGCTGGAGTGGACTCTGCAGTATGCATCGTCCACAGGCATCCTTGCAGAACAGCTCCACCCATACTCCGGCGCGCCTCTCAGCGTGGCTCCGCTCACCTGGAGTCATGCGACGTATGTAGAAACTGTGCTCGCTTTTGTGAAAAAAGAAAAAGAGCTGCTAAGCTAAGAGCCATCGCACTCGCATCCGCTCTCATCGGACTCACGCTTACATTCATTGCCCCGGCACACGCCGAGGACAGTGTGACTGTTCCTGCTGCGGGCACAGGAGCAAATGTCGTAGAAGTGATGAGTACAGGAGCAGTGCTTCGCATGCAGATCCAAAGCATCAAAGACATGCTCGGTACGCCACTCCCAAAGTCCAAAGCAGAAGTCCTTCTTCTGGATGCAAAGATGGCAGGGTGGCAGTCCGATGTGCAGCGCTATAACGAGAAGAGTACCGACTACAGAAAAGCCTGCTTCGATGCCGTGCGCAGAGCAAACAGAGACACAATAGTAAACCAGGCAACCACCTGCATGCGCGGCGATTTGCTGCTGCATATTTCCTTCCTCCGAAAGCAACAGGCATACGTTGCATCGCTTCCGCTCATCACTGCAGCAACACGCTCGGGAGCGCTTCTTTCTGTGAATAATCTCATCAGCGCAGAGATGACAATCGTGGATGCCATCGACGCACACCTCTACACATCCATCGCTATTCTGAACGATACGAAGGCCAAACTCCGCGACCATTATCGCCTCCCGTACTGGCTCTCCCTCACCGCCATCCGGGCTGAAAGGCAGTTGACATTCCTTGGATTGATGTTAAAAAGAATTGAAGAAATAGTAGCAGAAAACAACAACACCCCGCTTATCGAGAAAACCACCCTGCAGGCTCTCCGGTGCATGAAGGAGACGGTTGGGGCGTATCAACTCGTTACAACAGCTACCGGCTCTTCTGCAGCCTCAAAATCCTTCTCCGAGGCAACAAAACTACTCGGTCCGTGCAAAGACACTATCTGGAATGTGGGTCACCTGAAGAACCGGCAGCAATCTGCGTCAACCGGAAGTACTGTTTTGCAGACAGATGCGGAAAAGTCGCAGTAATATAGTAAGAGGAAATATTCGGCCGCCAAAGACAACTTCCCAGAGGCTTTTTCGAGGCCTAAGCTTACTGGTCCTATGGCAGAGCGACACCTCAGACACCGCATAGAATACACGAAAAACAAGCACTCACGTGCTGTGTGCAAAGGCGATACCATCATCATTCGCCTGGCGAAAAATTTGTCGAAAACAGAAGAGCAGGAACACATTCATTCACTGCTCCGTCGCATGACACATCTCGTGCTCGAAGAGCGTGAGAAAAAAATGATTGATCCGTTTCATCATCTCCTGAACGGAGGACAATCACAGACAGTGACACTCGCAACCGGAAAGAAATATCTCATCACCCTCAACGCCGCCACCCGCACACGTGCCACCCGCACGATGACCGGCTGGAAGATTGATGTGGGACCGCAGGTACGCCGTCCGCAGTTGCATCGCATGTTGTGGTCGCTCATTGCAGAAGCAGAGTTGGCGCGCATCACGGCACTGGTCCACAGCATCAATGAAAACACGTACTGCGCTCTGGTGCGCGATGTACGCATGAGCTTTGCTGCAACCCAATGGGGCAGCTGTTCCCCGCGCGGCGTGATCATGCTGAACGCAGCACTCCTGTTTGTGCCCCCCAGCCTCATCCGCTACGTGATCATTCATGAGCTGGCTCACCGCCGTCACGCGAATCACTCGGCCGCCTACTGGCGCGAAGTGGAATCGATGCTACCCAATTACAAGAAGCCGTACCGCGAGCTGCAGAATTACAGATTGCCGCAGTTATAAAAAGCTTTCCGCATTCCCTCTCCAGTTGGAATCCAGGAGGATTGGAGAGGGTGGCCCGCAGGGCCGGGAGAGGCAATTTCCCTTACAAATAAATCCCCGCTATTTCTTTGGCATACGCTCCGTTCATTCATACAATGAACCCGTACCTACTTCCCCCCTCCTCTTATGTTGTTCGATGATAACGACGGTGACGACACAAAGCAGCCGGAGCCAAACGAAGATATTCCGGGTAAACAACACCCGCCACACGAACTGGAAATTCCAGGTGAA
>CAYRQG010000069.1:0-1940 GCA_964426345.1 uncultured Candidatus Peribacteria bacterium | reverse complement strand
AACAGAAGGAGTCGATAACAATCAGCTCTAAAAATCTCAGAGTGAGAGTCCGGCCTCGCGGGCAAGTTGTCCCACCAGATATACGGGCAACCCCACGATGCCGGACCAGTCTCCTTCAATACGCTCAATCATTAATTGTCCGAGACCATCAATTTGGAATGCGCCGCTGCGTCCTTTCCATAAGTCTGTGCGAATCCACCATTCAATATCCTCTGCGGTGAGCACGGCAAAATGCACAGACGATGAATCGAGTCCTTCATGCAGCCGTCCATCAGGATCAATCAAACAGACAGCAGAATGCACAATCGAGAGCCCCCCGCTCTGCGCACGCAGCATGCGCCTGGCTTCATCGGCATCGGCGGGTTTTTCCAATAGCTCCCCACTCTGACTCACCACCAATGTATCGGCACCCAGAATAAACGAACCAGGATGCGCATAGGCAACATTCTCCGCCTTCAGCCGCGCAAGGGTCACACACCGCTTGGCAGGATCGCGCTCGGGATGAATGTCTTCGTCAACAGTGCTGGGGATCACCTCAAAAGAAACGCCCAAACCGGACAGTAAACTCCGACGCTGCGGACTGGTGGAAGCAAGAATAAGAGGCTGCATATGCATACTCTATATCCTGTTGCTATAAGCTAAAACCTAAAACCTATCCCCTAACATTCACCACGTTCTCTTCACCCCTTTATTGGCATCAATAATCTGATCCAGCGTGTTTGGCACATTGTTGGAATCGGTTTCCACCACAGTGCGGCTCATGCTTGCAGGCTTTTTGTGGAGCAGAGACTGACACAGCTCAAAGAATCCCGGCAGGAAATTTTTCATGCTATCCGGACACACGTTGGACTTCTGATACCAGCGCAAAAGATTCTGCTGATACGGAGTCAGATCCGCAGTGGACTGCACAATCATACCGGAACCGGCTTTGGCCACCGGCACTGTTTTATGGGTCGAAAGGAAATACCGAATCCCGCTCAAATCATTCACTTCCGGACACTCAATGTCCTGCCCCGCCTTGCGCAGCTGCGCACAGAGTTCCTGGGACTTCTGAAAATCGCGGCGGTTCTCCCGGTAGTTCCCATAATTATCGAGCGCACCTTCCTGAATCGTCTTTGCCTTGGACAGCACATGGGGATTTCATAGGAAGACAGTACCGGCGGTTCCACTGCAAACGGGAATCCGGCCACAAGTGCGAGCACAGCGGCAAGGAAGTATTCGGATTTCTTGAAGTGCGTCCTCATACGGAGAATGGGAAAGGATGTGAGTGTTTGTTGTCTTTATTATAGCCCAAATCGCGTTTTAACGCAATCCAATGGCAGTACGGACCGTTTCCATGGTCTTTGAGGCAATGGCAGATGCCTTGGCAGCCCCTTCCTTCATAATAGAGGCAATATGCGCAGGATCAGCAGCCAAACGGTCCCGGAGCTGGCGCATCTCGCCAAAGTGGTCCATATAGGCCTCAAAAAGCTTTTTCTTGGCATCTCCATAGCTGATCCCCGCCTGGTATTCCCCTGCCAGCGCTTCCTGATCCGCAGGCGAGAGGAAGAGTTTATGGATCTGGTACACCGTGCATGTCTCGGGATTTTTGGGTTCTGTGGGACCAAGTGAATCGGTCTTGATGCCCATGATCGCTTTTTTGATGGCTGCTTCGGGTCCGAAGATTGGAATCGTGTTCCCGTAACTCTTGCTCATTTTCTGACCATCGACCCCAGGAACGACTGCCACATCTTCACGGATTTTTGGTTCCGGAAGAACGAAGGTTTCGCCAAAAGCATTGTTGAACTTTACCGCAAGATCACGCGCAATTTCCACGTGTTGCTTCTGATCCTTCCCTACCGGTACCAGGTTTGCATTGTAGAGAAGGATGTCCGCTGCCATCAGCACCGGATACGTGAAGAGTCCGACCGTAGCCGTAATCCCCTTCTCGATTTTGTCTT
>CAYRQG010000068.1:0-6532 GCA_964426345.1 uncultured Candidatus Peribacteria bacterium | reverse complement strand
GCTTACGCTCGCTCAGGGTTGTTTAAGCTGCGGTTCGCGCTCTGGCTGCTCACTCTCGCTTAAACAAAAAAAACGCCGCCCTTTCGGGACAGCGTTCTATGATGGAAAGAACAGGAATCGTCTCGCTTGCGCGAATCGAAGCCGGAATCTTATACGCGAAGAAATTTCTGGATGCAAGAGAATCTTTGCAAAATAGTGTGAGACCACAGAAAAAAGTCGGGGTTTTGCTGGCGATTGAGCGAAAGAAGACGATACTGGTTTCATGCATAGATTCAGTAAAAGAGAGATATCCGGCGAATCGCGTTTGGCGTACTGGTTTCAGGAGCTGGGACCGAATCTCAAAACATATGGAAGTGATCTGGGACAAGAATACTTGGCAGGTTTTAAAAAGGGCGATCCCATTCAAATGATCACCGGACCTGTGATGGCAGCTGCAAGCATCCTTTTGGAAGGACCCGATCAGCTCATTGCGGGCGTCGTTGATAAAAAACTGGAACCCCCACGCGGTGCACTCGGACGCATCCGGCGCGATACAGGTGCACTCATTAAAGATGTTCTGACGCTTCATCCTTTTAAGGCTGCAGCAGACGCATTCCGCCTGCCGGGCTCTGCCCTCCTGGATGCCGGCGATACAATCGGCCGCTTTCACACGGCAGCCTGATGCTATACTGCGCACATGCCTACCTTCGATTTCACCTGCACCGCCTGCAAGACTGTCTTTGAAAAAACTGTAGCGTTTGGATCGAAAACAAAGCCCGCATGTCCGGAGTGCGGATCAAAGAAAACAGAAAAGATGATCTCGATGCCGAGCGTGGTTTTTAAGGGATCGGGATTTTATAAAACCGACAGCAAAGCATCTCCTGCGAAGAAAACTCCGGAAGCCGTAAAACAGGAACCGGACAAAAAAGTAGATGCAGTCACGCCACCTGAAAAGAAAACCGACACCCCCAAAAAGGCGGACACGACAAAGCCCTGAGCAATCTGTTACACTCTCGGCCAGACCCATGTCACGCACTTCCCGTTTCACGGCACTGGAAAAACTGGCGAACGCGACCTACGCAGAATTGTTTCTGGTGTGGATGCTTCTGAATATAGTATGCGCTGCGTGGTACTTCGAACTGGGCGCCATAGACAGCCCCAGCGCCCCTACGCACCTAGCGGATATGACGATGTGGGAGCGGCTCTTTAACAGCTTCTACTTCAGCATTATTACCGCCACCTCCCTCGGGTACGGCGACATTATCCCCGTTGGTTTTTCAAAGATTCTGGTCATGATCCAGTCCATTGTGGCCCTGATGATCTTTGCAATCTTTGTGACCAAACTCGTCTCCCGCCGCCAGGATATTCTGATGGATGACATGCACCGCATGACATCCGAAAGTGTGTTCCACAGTCTGCGACAGGGGCTCTTTATTGTCCGCAAAGATTTCGACACATTGATTCAAAAAATACGTACGCAAAAATCACTCTCTACGGAAGACTGGGATATCCTCACAACCGCGTATGTGCAGACAGAAAAACTGATGGAAGATATGCCACAACTCTACGGAAGCAGAGTTGATTCAAAGCGCGATATGCTGCTTCTAGAAGCCATTCAACGCACAATGCGCCGCATGAAAGAACTGATGGATGAGATGACAAAGAAGAAGATTGCCTGGAAAAAGCAGGAAAGCGCCACCGAACTCCGGGAGTTGATTCGCATTATCGAAATTGTCATGCCGCACTGGCAGCAGACACACAAAACCAAGAGTCCGATTTTTAAGGAGATTATGAAGATGACGAAGGAGGTGAAAATGTCACTGTAATAATAAAAAGACCCCGATTCTCATCGAGGCCTTTTCCAATTCTTACTGATCTACTTATCTACAAGCTACTTCCTAGCGGCGTGGTCCTCCGCGGTTGAATCCTCCACTCATTGGCGGACGGCGCATTGGAGGAACATATCCTTCTGGCGGTGCAGTCATCTGCTTCAGGGACATACGAGTCTTTCCTTCCTGCGCATCGAATTCGACACACTTGGCCTGGATGACATCGCCGACTTTCACCACGTCCTCGACCTTCTCTGTGCGGCTCCATGCGAGTTCAGAGATGTGAATCATCGCGTCTTTACCCTTCAGGAATTCAACGATTGCACCGGTGCCATCGATGATACGCACCACCTTACACTCGTAAACCTTTCCCACTTCAGGCTTGGCAACAATACCTTCAATCCATTCCTTCGCCTTCGCCATCGCGTCTCCGTTGAGAGCCGTGACGAACACGAGTCCGCTGTCGTCGATGTCGATTTCGACACCGAGTTCACCGGTAATCTTCTGGATGGTTTCGCCACCCTTTCCAATCACAAGGCGGATATCGTCGGGGTTGATGGTGATGGTTTCGATGCGTGGAGCGTACGGGCTCAGTTCCTTGCGCGGTTCGGCAATGCTCTTGAGCATCACGTCGAGGATGAATGCGCGACCAGTCTTGGAACGCTGCAATGCTTCTGCGAACACGGAGTCTGGCAGGCCCTTAATCTTGATATCCATCTGGATAGCAGTGACACCCTTCGCAGTTCCCGTGAGCTTGAAGTCCATATCACCTCCGAAGTCTTCTTCGTCCTGGAGATCGGAGAGGATGACGTACTGGCCCTTCTCTTCATCGGAAATGAGTCCGAGAGCAATTCCGGAGACCGGAGCTGTGAGAGGAACGCCGGCAGCCATGAGCGCAAGTGTGGAACCACAGGTGGCAGCCATAGAGGAAGAACCATTGGATTCGAGGATTTCTGTGACAGTGCGGATCGTGTACGGGAATTCAGCTTCTGTTGGGAGCACTGGCATGAGACCACGCTGTGCGAGGTTTCCATGTCCGATTTCGCGGTTACCGGTCATCAAACGATTGGATGTTTCACCAACGGAGAATGGCGGGAAGTTGTAGTGGTGCATGTAGCGGAGCTGATGCTCGCCTTCCATACCTTCCACCAACTGCTTGTCACCCGGAGATCCCAGTGTGCAGGTGGTGAGACCCTGTGTCTCTCCACGCTGGAAGAGTGCAGAACCGTGGACACGCTTTGGCAGAATATCAACCTCTGCGGAGAGCGGACGGATTTCATCAATCTTGCGGCTACTCATGCGGATCCCTTCTTCCAAGACCAGGCGGCGCATTTCACCCTTGATGATTTTATCCAGGAATGCAGACCCGTTCTTGTAGAGCGTGTTCAGTGTTTCATCTTCGCCGGCTGGACCAAACTTCTCTTCCAGCTTCGCGTTGGCATCGGCAATGAGCTGATTGAAAATGGCGCGGCGTGCTTTCTTGGACATATCGTCCTTAATTGCCTTCGCAATAGTCGGTACAGCCCACTCCTTCAGGTAGTTGTAGCCTTCGTCGTGCATAAAGGGAGCATCAACTGTGAACTTCTGCTTGCCGATTTCCTTCTGGATGTCTGCAAAGAAAGCCGCAATCTTCTGTGCCCACTTCTTGCCGAATTCAATCGCGCGGAGGATATCCTCTTCCGGTACCTGGTTTGCACCCGCTTCAATCATCACCACACGCTCCAAAGAAGCGGTGAGGAACATATCGAGATCGGACTTCTTGAGTGCTTCGACAGATGGGTTCAAAATCAATTCTCCATTGATGAGTCCCACACGGACGGATCCGAGAGTACCTTCGAACGGACAATCAGAGATCGCAACAGCGAGTGATGCGGCGTTGGCAGCAATCACATCGTGCTCGTTCTCGAAGTCGTAGGACATCACGGTGCAGAACACCTGGATGTCGTTCCGCATATACTTCGGGAACATCGGGCGAAGACCGCGGTCGATCACACGAGCCAGGAGCACGTAATCATCGGACGGACGACCTTCGCGCTTGCGGTAACGACCGCCGCAGATTTTTCCACCTGCGTAATACTTTTCCTGATACACCAACTGGAGCGGCAGGAAATCCACGCCATCGCGTGGCTTATCGGACACTGTCACGTTACCCATACAGACAGTATCACCCATCTGCGCGAGCACAGTCGCATTGGCCTGACGAGCAATTTTGCCCGTGCGGACCGTGAGCTTTTGATCCCCAAGCTCAAGGGTATAAGACTTTTCAGCCATAAAAATGAAGAAGAAAGGAGTAAACCCTTTCCCCTACTGCAAGACTACCAACCTGTGTGGATTCACATTTCAGAAACCGCGAGCGATTGCTGGAACGTAAACCCAGGAGGAAGCAGAGAGACGGCAGAGGAAAAGAACTGTGTATAGTATACGGATTTTGACATTATAAGGAAAGCCCCATTCTATTAGAAAATGGCGGCTTATAGCAGCAAAATGTCCTGCGGTGTGCAGGACGAAGACACCTTCAAAGCGCCCGGTTCAGGGGCCAGGACGCCAGCAATAATCGAGATTGGCAATACAAGAACTGCCTGTTGTTACCTGATCAATGACCATACGATGACTGGCTATCTCGCTCTGCAAACGCAATGATTCTGCCGACACATGAGACTGCTCTGGCACATGTGTCTCTTTGTCCTGCCGTTCAAGATGTATTGAAGTATTCATGTAACGCTACAACAGTACATATACATACCAGGAAAAACAAGAGCATTTTGTGCACTAAAAGATAATGATGAGCTGACAAAAAGAGCCCCGATGCGCGACCAAGGCTCTTTTATTGCTCATTCATGTCTATTTTAGTGATCCCCAAACCCCCCTCCCGTCGTTCTAAAGCCTGTTTTCGACTCGCCCCAACCTGGCTGAGACGTTAAAGGAAATTGTCTACGAAGATTCTCAATAAAGTTGTCTACTGTCGGCACTGGTCGCTTGGCATCTTCCACAATCTTTCCATGAACGTCCAATCCATTCGGCTCTTCAGGAACGAGTGCGCTGTTTGGAATAATGGTGACGCCCTGTTCTTTGGCAGCCACTACATCCGGAAGAAGCTCACTCACATCATTATTCTGTGTCAAATCAACAATATGATGTGCAGCGGTCTCTGCAGGAGTTGGCGCAGGTGTAACAGACGAATCTAATTTGTCATCAATGAATTTTGCAGGGGTGTTCATAGAAAAAAGAATGTAATGATGAAACGGTACATCACCACAATAAGCTGCACAAGTATGTTTTCCTTTTTATTTTCTTCCCTTCAGTTTTCCCAGGAAATACTGGAATCCCCCTTCTCCAAACTGCAGCATGCGACTTCCACGGGTAATTTTGCTGATACTCAAACCCAACTTCTCCGCAATCTCACGCTGGGGCATTCCTGTAGCCAGCGCCTGAATCAGTTGCCAGCGTTCAGCAAGTGATTCGAGTTCCTGCGGGGTAAGGATATCGACCAGCAGCATCTTCGCCTCCTTCTCGTCCTTTATAGACGCAAAGAGGGTGTAGAGCTCGGCGATGTGTTTCTTGGAGATGGCCATAGAAGAAGAATACTACCTGAAACTGGAAAGGGATACAAAAAAGGCCCCTTCCGGAGCCTTTGAGATGCAAAAATGATGATTTATTTCTTAAGACTGTTCTGTTCGAGCACATCCTGATACTCCTGCGGCTTGTTCATACGCAGATAGTTAAGCAGTTTGCGGCGCTGGGCAACTTTGCCAAGCAGACCGCGGCGTGCGGAGTGATCCTTCTTGTGCTCCTGGAGGTGTTCTGTCAGAAGGGAAATTTCCTTCGTCAGAATACGAACCTGCACCTGAGGCGAGCCTGTATCCTTCTCGTGAAGCTGGCTTTCGGTAATCAGCTTCTTCTTGGTCTTACGCTTAATTGCCATAAGTTGAGGGGGTTAAGGGGTGGGACAACAAAAATAAAGGAGTCCACCGAGCCTCTGGAAGCAAGAGCGCTTCTTGAAGCACGGATAGGCGACAATTGTACGAAAATGGCAAAAAATGGCAAGCGGAAATGCCATTGTCTTCCCTCAAAGAGTGTACTAACGTTCACCCTTCGACTACGCTGAGGCTTCGCTCAGGGTAAACCCATCAGAATAAATCTGTTAGACTCGTATCCCTCCCCACTCACCCATGACCACTCTCTCTATCATCCTCGGTATTCTCGCCCTTGCGGGCATTGGCTACATTGCCTGGAAACTCTCGCAAAAGCAGGAGGTGCAGGCCGATAACACACAGGAATTGCGGGAGGAAAATGCGCAATTGAAGGCAGAGCTCAATCAGCGGATGGAAGAAATCGGGCGGCTGACAGTCAAAATCGATGCCGAACGGTCGGAGAAAGACAAATGGGCCGGCACCAATAAGCAGATGTTTCTGGAGGCGACCAAGCTGGAAGCCAAAATTGAAGGACTCACGATGGAACGCGATAGCCTGAAGAAGTCTGTGGTGAAGTTCGAAGCCGATATGGAACAGCGCGAGCGCGAATTCAACGATCGCCTGGCACGTCTGGAAGCAGCAAAGCTGAGCCTGGATCAGGAACGCCAGCGTGTGATCCGTGAGGACGAAGACCGCCTTGCCCTGGAAGCCACCGAACGCGACCGCCTGTGGGCCGATCACGAAAACAGCGTGATTGCGAGCCTGACCGACCTCACGAAGCAACCACAATTTCTATTTACGTCGTACTCCAAC
>CAYRQG010000067.1:0-6610 GCA_964426345.1 uncultured Candidatus Peribacteria bacterium | reverse complement strand
CGTGCATCAGGAAGCGCACGGGCCACAATGACGCTCATCGCGTAGCTCAGGTAACTCTCCTCCATTTCGGTCACGATGGGTCGTGCTTTGATGCGCCCAATAGAGGACAAAGATTCTCCGCCATCGCCAGCAGTCAGTTCCTGCTGTCCTTCGGTTGGGTTGATATCGTCTTTTGAAGCCATAGAGAAAAGAAGAATAGGTCGCGGAGATGATACCCGAAGATGTGCTTAAGGGAAGGGCTTTGGGCGAATTGGACAAGAAAAATGAACATGCGCCCGGATGCAGATGAACCCTAGAAGCTGAAAGCTGAAAGCTATAAGCTCAGGTCCATGCTATCGATCGTCGCCACCCCCATCGGAAACCTCGGAGATATCACACTCCGTGCGCTCGAAACCTTCAAGGCAGTCACTGCGATTGTCTGCGAAGACACGCGTGTGACGGGTGGGTTGCTGCATCAACTGGGGCTTCCGAAGAAAGAACTGATCAGCCTGCATGGCTATACCGATCCACATAAACTCGACAACGTGATCACAAGACTTGTTCAAGGTGAACATATCGCCCTCACCTGCGATGCAGGAACACCTGGTATTTCCGATCCCGGGTATCAATTGGTCAGCCGTTGCCGTGAACAGGGCATCAAAATTGAAGTCATTCCCGGTGCGTCCGCTTTCCTTTCTGCACTCTCTGCGTCGGGTCTTCCCATCAATCACTTCACCTACCTGGGATTCCTGCCACTCAAGAAGGGGCGCAAGACGATGATTGCCGGATTTGCGGAGATCAAAAACACGATCGTGTTTTATGAATCTGTTCACAGAATTGAAAAGACCCTGATGGAACTGCATGAGGCGCTGAAAGATCAGCCGAATCGGGACATTGTTGTCTGCAGAGAACTGACCAAATTGCACGAAGATATTCAGCATGTGACAGTAGAAGGTTTGCCGGATGCGGCCAAAAAGGTGATGAAGAAAGGAGAGTTTGTGATTGTGATTGGCCCCATGGAACGCTGATGGGAGAGAGTCTGGACGATGTACTGGCCCCGTTTGATTACACGTTCCCGCAGAGCGTGATTGCGCAGTCCCCCGCCGATCCGCGCGATTCTGCAAAGCTGCTCGTCTATAAGCGCGAGACGAAAGAGGCGGCGTTCGATACGTTCCGGGACATCGTCGATTATCTGCCGGAGAACTGCGTGCTCGTGTTCAATCAAACCCGCGTCTTTCCCGCACGTTTTCATGTGAAGAAAGAAACCGGTGGCGCAGTCGGCGCGCTGTATCTGGAAGAAAAGGGAAAACACATCCGCGTGATGGCCGATGGAAAAATCAAACCGGGAGACAGACTAATGTGGGAAGAAAATCACTTCTTCATGGTGGAAGAACGTGATGGAAAATACGCGCTGCTGACGCCGTCGTTTGAGATGACAGAACTGCGATCACTTCTGCAAAAATTTGGTGAGACGCCACTGCCTCCGTACATCAAAGAATCACCGCTCACGGAAGAGCAGAGGCGGAGTGAATATCAGACGGTATACGCAAAAGAAAATGGATCAGTCGCAGCACCGACGGCTGGCTTGCACTTCACAGAAGATTTGATCAAAAAAATTGAACAGAGCGGACGGCATGTGCGATATGTGACACTCCACGTGAACCTCGGAACATTCGCCCCGCTGACCGACGAACACTGGCAGGCAAAACGATTGCATGAAGAACAGTACGAAATTGATCCGGACACTGCAGCATTACTCAATAAAGCGAAGCACGAACATCAGCCGATTATTGCAGTAGGCACAACAACTGTGCGCACGCTGGAATCCGCAACGGTTGATGGAACATTGCAGAGACTCAGCGGCATCACCGATATTTTTATTACCGAAAACGATCAACTGCAATTTGTGGATGGACTCATCACAAACTTCCATGTCCCCCGCTCGAGTTTACTGATGATGGTGTCGGCACTGACGGGACGCGAGACATTGTTGGATCTTTATAAACAGGCGATCGAGAAAGATTTCCGGTTTTTCAGTTTTGGGGATGGGATGCTCATTATTTGAATAAGAATTATGATGTAGGAATTACGAATTATGAATAAAAAAATCCAAACACCATAATTCATAAATCATAATTCGTAATTCAGGTCTTCCTGTTAAGGAAGAACGGTCGCCGGATCAATATTCACACCTGCCCGGATCACTTCAAAGTGCAGATGCGCGGCAGTCGTCATCGGGCCGGCGCCATGTGTGCCCGGCGTTCCACCGGAGCGAGCAGTCCGCTCACCGGCAGAGACTTCCTGCCCGGCAGAAACGAGTGCCTGCGACACGTGACCATAGAGCGTTGCGTAGCTGTCGCGGTGACCAATCAGAATATAGCTATAGCCGGTAGGACCTCCATCGCGCACGAGGAACACCACGCCATCGGCAGCGGCGTACACCGCACTTCCCTGCGGCACCACAATATCTTCGCCCAGGTGCGGAACGCCGACGAATTTCTTGTACGCAGCATTCAGGAATCCTGCAGACACCGGACCGTAGACCGGCCAGTGGAACACAGGAGTGGAAGCAACGGTATGAGCGCTGTCGAGAGACGATGGATCGAGCAATCCTTTCTCGATGAGTGCGCGTTCGGCTTTGCTCTTGAGCTTGGCATCAATGCGCGCGAGATCGCTCTGGATTTTGAGCACCTGATCGTGCACGTCCATCGTGATTTTCTGGATTTCCGGGAGCACGCTGTCACCGTATTCCATCATCTGCTGCCCATCGGCAATCTGCTTCTCTGTGGCATGGTACTGAGTGAGTACGCTATTGCGTTCCTGTTCGAGCGCAGGAAGAACAGTGAATGCTTTTTGTGCAGCGGTTAAATCGCCCAGGAATCGCATCTGCGCTCTCTGGAGTTCCATGGGATCGATAGCTGTTTCCGTTCCGGCCGCCGCATGCAGCACCGATTCCACGACCTTCGTGCGCGGTGTATCGGCCGCAGAAATCTGCAGACGCAAATACTGTGCACGGACCAGTCGGACCAGGCGCTGCTTTTCTTCGGCAATCATCTGTGCCACCTGCCCGCTGCCCGTGAGCGTGATACCGTAGTGGGTGGAGACATACGCAATGATGTCGCGCTGGACGACGATTTTTTTGCGGAGTTCCAGTTTCTTTTTTTCGAGCGCAGGAAGCGTGGCCTGTCCTTTCTCCTGCAGGCTCTGGCCCTTCGTGAGCGCAGACTGTGCAGCCCCGCGCTGGCGGTAACTGTTCACCGCACTCTGAATAGCCGTCTGCAACGATTGCTCGGCCTGGTCACGCTGATCCAAAGACACGAGCGCGAACGTTCCGGCCGGCAACATGACGACCAGAAGAAAGAGCGCAGTCAGGATCCGGTTGAGGGTGTGCATTTCCAGATATTATACATGAAAATCACACTTCCGGAAAGCACATGCCCGCCCTGTCTTTGCTACACTAGCCCCCCTATGATCGCAAGTCTCCGCGGCACTATCGGCAAAACGACTCCTGGCCTGGTTATTGTCGATATCCAGGGTGTGGGATATGGCGTGTCTGTACCCGTGACGGTGTGGGATGATTTGGAGGAAGGAGCGGTCGCCCAATTGCATATCAGCACGTATGTGCGTGAAGACCGTCTGGAACTCTTTGGATTTAGCGATATTCAAACCAAGCAGCTCTTCGAAAAACTGATTGATATCAGCGGCATCGGGCCGCGGATGGGACTGGAACTCTGTGCCGTGCCGCGCGGCATTCTGGTGCAGGCAATCAACGAAGAAGATCCCGGCATCCTCACCTCCATCAAAGGAATCGGAAAAAAGACCGGAGAAAAACTGCTGGTGGAACTCAAGTCGCTGGCAGAGCGTCATCCGGAAATGTTCAATGTGGAAGCAGGTACATCGGTCTCCGGATCACGGTTCGATCGCGATGCAATTGCTGCCCTCTCCCAGCTCGGCTTCGCCAACTCCGATATCATGCGCGCCCTGGAAGCATTGCCGTCTGAATTGTCTTCGACGGAAGAACGTGTTACTGCTGCGCTACGTAGTTTGTAACTCGTACTGACGTACGGTTTGTACGTCTCTACAAGATTCGATCATCATAATCTGATCCTCATAACTCGTAACTCATTACTCATAACTCATGTTACATCTCGACATCTCCTCCACCCTCGCGAAAGTCCTGACTCCGTCTTTGGGAATCCCCGAACATGAGCTGACCGCCATGAAAAGTTCCATGAAGCGGATCATCGGGGATGTGCAGACAGAGCGGAAAAACGGCCAGCATGCGTGGATGGAAGATCCCCAAAACGAAGAGATGATCCGGCGCTGCCGCGAGATTGCGGAGAACGCGCAGAGCGAAAAAATCCAGACCGTTCTCTGGATTGGAATCGGCGGATCGGGACTGGGACCCAAGGTGCTCCAGGAAATGTTTGAAGGTCCGGAGACGATGGAATTCATTCTAGTGGATACCATCGATCCCACACTGATTGAACTCTACACACGCATTGTGGACTGGAAGCACACACTTGTAGTGGTTGTGAGTAAATCCGGCGAGACACTCGAATCCATGAGTGCATTTTTTCTCTTCTACGAAGAACTCAAAAAGGCGATCGGAAAAAAGGCGGCATCACACACGGTTGCCATCACCGATCCCGAGAACGGATCACTGAATGCGTTTGCGCAAAAAGAAGGAATTCAGATGCTCCCCATTCCTCCGAATGTCGGTGGCCGCTACTGCATTTTCACCCCCGTGGGGTTGCTGCCACTCGCGCTGCTCGATGCCGATATTGCGAAGTTTGTGCAGGGTGCCATCGATATGGATATCGCGTGTCAGAACGATGCGATGGAAGATAATCCCGCTGCCATTCTGGCTGCCGTGCAGTACATGCTGGATACCAAAAAAGGCTACCTGATCCGCGTGATTATGCCCTACGCACAGCGTTTGCAGTCAATTGCGCGCTGGAACCAGCAGCTCGTGGCAGAGAGCCTGGGGAAGAACGAAGTCCATAACCCGTTCCCGCTGGCTGCTATTGGAACACAGGATCAGCATTCCCTCCTGCAGCAGTGGATACAGGGCCCGCACAAATGCTGGCATCTCTTCATAGCCGAAACCGAAAAACCGCGCGTGACTGTCCCCACCGATATCCCCTCTGAATGGAAGTACATTGCCGGCAAAAGTTTCGGACAATTGCTCGATGCCTGCCTGGCGGGAACAAGCCAGGGTCTCACCGCCGCGCGCCGCGCGCACGTGACGATTTCCCTCACGCGACTCGATGAATATCATCTGGGCCAACTATTTTTCTTCTTCCTGGCCGAAGTCATTTTCCTCGGCAAGCTCTATCGCATAGATCCCTACGGACAACCAGGCGTGGAACTCAGCAAGAGAATTGCCAAGGATCTTCTTGGACACAGCCGCGAAAATTAAGCTACCATTTATACAGCCTCATAACTCATTACCCATAACTCGTATGTCACACGCAATCACAGACGCCGACTTCGACTCCGCAGTCCTGCAATCCTCCGTCCCCGTCCTCGTCGACTTCTGGGCTCCGTGGTGCGGTCCATGTAAGGCCATGAACCCGATCATGGAAGAATTGGAACAGGCATACAGTGGCAAAGTAAACATTGTAAAAATGAACGTGGATGAGAACTCCGATGTTCCGGGAAAGTTCAATGTGATGAGCATCCCCACCTTCATCCTCTTCAAGGACGGAAAGCCTTTCACACAATTTGTAGGCGCCCGTTCGAAGGCCGATGTTCAGAAAGAACTCGATAACGCCATCGCTGCGTAATTCTTCATGTCGTACGTCTTTGCCATTCTCGGTCTCGTCCTGTCTGTCGCGATGCTCAAATATCGCGAACGCTTGGGTGATTTTATGGGTGAAGCAGACTGGATGCGCTATGTGGGAGGAGTTTACAACTTTGTCATCATCCTCGCTCTCTTCATCTTCCTGTGGTGCCTCGCAGTGCTCACAGGAACCACGGAGATGCTCTTCAGTCCATTCCTGTATCTGCTGCCGGGTGTAGCGAATCCAAACGCACATGGCGGGCTGAATGCGCCGGTGGTGCAGTAAGATCTTTGCAAAAGTGGATAAAATTTTATATTTGTGTTAAAATATACATAGGTACTTCACATTCAACTTTCAGGAGAACTGGGTCATGGGAGCGTCATTCTTGTTTGCAGGTTGTGCCTTGGCTTCCATCGGTGGCATCGCCTTTCGATGGAAAGAGAAGCACCTCCGCAAAAGGAAAATATACATGGCAGTGGGCATCTCAATGCTTCTGATGTGTGTATTCCTGTCAGTACATTTCGCATTTAGTCCTCCGTTATGAGGGCACGAAGTACTGCGCAGTCTTCGGATTGCAAATACGGGAGTCGACATCGGCTCCCCTATTTTATTTGTGACAAATTGGTGGAGCTGAAGGGATTCGAACCCTTGACCCTCTGCTTGCAAAGCAGATGCTCTGACCAGCTGAGCTACAGCCCCACATATGGGTTTTTCCGGTCAATCGGTAGTAAAACGAACGAGGGTGCGCCGAGTGTAACGGCATTCCTGCACTCATTCAACAGGAATCTGATTGGAGGTGCCGGCGGGAATTGCACCCGCGTATGGGGGTTTTGCAGACCCCTGCC
>CAYRQG010000066.1:5347-6610 GCA_964426345.1 uncultured Candidatus Peribacteria bacterium | reverse complement strand
TGTATCGGGACAGGGGATGCAGCAGAAAATTTTTGAGCCGCTCTGTTGCGGCTTACCGCTCATTACCCACCACACGGCGGGTTACCCGTACAAAGACGGAACGCATGTGCTTCTCGCAAAGACTGCCAGCCAGTATATCGACGCGCTCCTGAGTCTGGGCGATACAGAGCACCGCCAGCACATTGCCGATGCAGCGTTCCGGTTGTCTCAGCAACTCTTCTCCAAAGAGCATCTGGAACAAATAGCACAGACTGCCATCGAAGATGCCCTTTCTTCCCGTTGATCATGACTTCCATACGTCCCCGCTGGCAGAAAATACTCCGCTATCTTTTTTCCGGCGTGCTCGCAAATGGCGTGGATATCGGACTGTATCTGCTCCTGATTTGGGGTGGAGTGCAGTATCTGATTGCGTCTCTGGTGGGAAACACCTTTGGGTTCTTCGCATCTTTTTACCTCCACAAATACATCTCCTTTGAAGCGCAGGGGGAATCGGGGGTTCACATGGTGCGTTACATTGTGGTGACTATTCTCAATCTTCTCGCGCAGTTTGTCATTCTCTACGTCTGCGTGCAGATACTTGGCATATGGGAAAGCTGGGCTAAGGTGATTGCGAACGGGACAGTCGTGGTGTGGAATTTTTTCCTGTATCAGCTCTTCGTCTACAAGGTCAAAAAATGATCAGCGGTTGAGGGTGTAGATATCAAAGAGCCCCTTGGTTTCCTTGAGCGTGTAGTACGGCTGCAGCGCCTGGAAGCTGGCATCGCACACGGGGCAGCGGGTGTGGTCGTGTTCCACGAAGAGATACGGATGCTGTTCATCTAAAAACACCCGGAGAAGGTCACTCAATTTATCGATCGTGAAGACTGTTTCCAGCATGGGTACATGGAACGCACTGGCTCTGTCCGCAGCAAGCAGGAACATGCTTTCGCGCGGCGAGAGAACGGCGATGGGATCGGTCTCCGGCACGATTTCATCGATAGCTTTCAGTGTTGTATCGAGATTACTCAGGAAAGCCGGATCTGTCGGGGCTTTTGCTTCCAGGTGTATGTACCGGCGGTCAATCATGGCAATAAGTCCTGTGGCATCACTCCAGAGAGCGATTCCCATACAGATACCCGCCACCAGAAGAAGCGGGATGCGGATCAGTGGAGAGACGAGTGAATCCCGATATGCGTTTGCCTGCACTTTCTGCCACCACGCTCCGCCCAGAATCACAAAGCAGAGGAGAGCGGGAAGGGCAATGACCCAGACATTCGAGATAAA
>CAYRQG010000066.1:4785-5337 GCA_964426345.1 uncultured Candidatus Peribacteria bacterium | reverse complement strand
GGTTGAGGTAGTAGTGAAAGGAGAGGAATCCATACGCGGCGAGTGTAAGGAGATAGGGTGCATAGGGGAGGGGGCGCTTTGCCAGCCATGCAAACAGCACAGCGATCACCGCAGCACTGTATGCGCTCAGCACCAGCCAGTACGCACCGGCAACCGGCATGGGCATAGCACCGAAGCCCGCCATATAGAGACTCACGTACTGCGTATTGAGCGCCCAGTTCGGGAACTCGCCACTCACCAACCGGATAATCAGCGTGAAGAGACCGACAGCTACAATCAACGAACCGGCAAGAATTGCGAGGCGTTTCAGGATACTGATGATGGTCTGCTTCAGGGTGAGATACTCAAACAGAGGTACCGCTACTGCCCAGACCGCAGCCGTGAGAGCCAGGCTCAGGCCGATATCGGCGTTGTACAGGAATGCCAGTGCGGTTGCGATACAGCTCCACAGGAACCACTTCTTTTTCTGGGTGCCGTATTCCAGAAGCATGCAGAGGAGAACCGGCATATCCCAGATATTGCGGAGGCGCCCCACACTCGGTTCTGCATAAA
>CAYRQG010000066.1:0-4775 GCA_964426345.1 uncultured Candidatus Peribacteria bacterium | reverse complement strand
GAGGAACGCAAGCACCGCACCGCGTCGTGTAAGGCAGAGCAGGCGGACAAGGACGTAGAGCAGAATGTAGTACAGGAACTGCACGAGCATCATGACCATGCTAAGCGAGGCAATGCTGGTACCGGCCATCCGGAAGAAGGGCGCCATCAGATAAAAGATCCCGAGTCCGTACTGCGATTCCGATGCCACCAGCAGTTGCCGCCCATGGAGAATGTCATGCACAGGAAGCAAGAACCATCCAGCGTCGCCCAGCATGTCGGGTTGTGCGTTCGAAAGCGACGTTGGATCGAAGGCGAGGAGAGCGGAGAAGAGGGTGATGAGAATTCCTTCTAGGATGAAAGATTGAGGGATGAGAGTGAGATTGAGGTGGATGCTTTTTCTGAAAAAGAGAATTGCTGTGGTTGCGATCATCGCAATGAATACGCCGATGTTCATGGGGATCAGCACGCGCCATGCAGGTTCGTTTTTGAGGGCAATGAATTCGTGGAGTTCTCCTCCAATGGAGCGGATCACAAGCAGCCAGATGATAGTAGCCAGCACCGCACTCACTGCTGCAATGCGCAGCGCGACTGTTTCTGAATAGCGCGCAACAATGCTCTGACCAATCACCCAGACAAGCAATGCCACAAGTGGCACCACAATCAATCCTGCATGCAGAAGTGTACCTTCCCAGGGTTCCGGCTGTACGTTTGCCATCTGCCAGGGGAGGACGTTTTGGAGAATTGCGGGGATCGGCATATTGCCGACAATCTTCATACTCCAGAATGTCAGCCCCAGAAGCCCGAGTATTGCTCCGGTCCAGAGCAGCAGTGCATGGGTGCCATCGTAAGTCGAGTCACCAATCCGGGAGCGGAGACTTTGGAGCATAGACGGGTTGGGGTTCGGGTTAGGCGTTTTTAAATTGCTGAATGCGTGTCATGACACTCTCGACATCTATGCCTGCGCGCTGGCGGAGGAAATTGGTTGAGCCAATAGCATCGGCGAAGGCGGGAGGAGTGCTCAAAAGAAGATGACGGGTGCGGCAGTCTTTGGTGGAGAGGACTTCCGACACGGCACTTCCCAGTCCTCCAATCGATTCATGCTCTTCGAGGGTGACAATGAACGATGTCTCTTTTGCCGCACGTTCAATCGCGTCGGCATCGATCGGTTTGACTGTCGGCATACTGAGGAGGCGGATCTGCATGCCTGCTTCTTTCATTTGATCCACTATTTTCACAGCGGTCTCCAGCATCGTACTCGTGGCAATCAGCGTCGCATCAGTTCCCTCGCGCATCTGAATGGCTTTCCCGATTGTGAAATTGGGCAGTGCATCGTGCATCTTTGGTTCACCGGCTTTTCCCAGACGCAGATAACACGGGCCGTTCATTGCTGCAATTGCCTTCACCGCTGCTTCTGTTTCCACGGGATCGCCCGGGCACACAACGGTCATTCCCGGGAGTGCGCGCATGATGGCGATATCTTCAATGGCATGATGTGTCGCCCCCTGATGTCCGTAGCTGTATCCGGCTCCCACTCCCACCACGCAGACCGGCAGCTTGTGGTAGCAGACATCGTTGCGGATTTGTTCCAGGCAGCGGAAGGTGATGAAGGGGATAATCGAGTAGACGAATACTTTCTTGCCAGAAAGGGCCAGCCCGGCGGCCGTCCCAATCAGGTTCTGTTCTGCAACGCCCGCGTTCAAATACTGATTGGGGAAGGTATCGCGGAAGTTTTCGAGAACGGTGAATCCCAAATCACCGGTGACGAGCCAGATGGAGGGGTCGTCTTTTGCGAGTGCTTCCAGTGTGCGGACAAAGGTGGTGCGCATGATTAGTCGGCGAGTTCGGTAAAGGCTTTTGCTTTGTGCTCATCGGTGGGCGGCCAGTAGTGCCAGTCCACGGTATCTTCCATGAAGGACACACCCTTTCCTTTTACAGTGTGGGCAATAATCACACTCGGCATCTCAGGATGATTCAGGGTTTCCTGCAGCGCTTTTTCAATCTCCGCGTGATCGTGTCCGTTCACCTCCTGTACGTGCCAGCGGAAGGATTTCCATTTATCGGCGAAGGGTTCCAGGTCCATAATATCTTTCACGCGTCCGAAGCTCTGGATTTTGTTGTAGTCGACAATGCAGGTAAGTCCTCCCAGCTGCCAGTGTCCTGCGGTGAGCACTGCTTCCCAGGTGGAACCTTCATCACATTCGCCATCGCTCACCAGCACCACGGTTCGGCGACCGGTGTTGTCGCGCTTATCGGCCAGTGCCATTCCGACTCCCACGTTGAGTCCGTGTCCGAGTGATCCTGTGGAAAGTTCGACACCCGGCACATGCAGTGCGCTCGGATGTCCGGCCAGACGGCTGTTATCTTTCAGGAATGTTTCGAGTTCTTCCACGGGGAAAAATCCGCGCTGGGCGAGAGTGGCGTAGAGCCCGGAACAGCCGTGACCTTTGCTCAGAATAAAGCGGTCACGCTGTGCCCATGCAGGGTTCTGCGGATCGACCCGCAGGAAGCGGTGGTAGAGGACGGAGAGGATATCGATAGTGGAGAGCGCCGATCCTACGTGGCCACTTTTGGCCCTATGAGCCATTTCAATGACTGTACGACGTACTGTACGGCTCAAATCAGCCAAAGAACCGGTGGAAACGGAGGACTCGGTCATGGGCAGATTATAGAGTATAGTTCTGCTATGAACATCTGTATTGTGGGCGCTTCCCGCGGTTTGGGGCGCGAACTCTGCCGGCAATTTCTGCAAAACGGACATTCTGTCTGGGGGATTGCACGTTCGCGCGGGGGACTGGAGGAGATTTCCGGTGATCGCGTCCGGTGGACCCAGGTCGATCTGCTGGATGAAAATGCTGTCATTTCGTGGAAAGACGAGATGGCTGCAGCGGGTTTTGCCCCGGATGTCATCGTGCTGAATGCATCGGTTCAGCTGGATGATATGGAGCGCGGATACGATCACATCAGAGGAGCAACGGTGCTGCAAACAGGACTCGAAAGTCCACTGCACATTGTGTCACTCTTCCTTCCTGATTTCCTTGCACGGAAGTCCGGACGGTTTGTGGCAATTGCATCGACTGCAGCATTGCGTCCGTCCATTCGATCCGCATCGTACGCAGCGTCCAAAGCGGGACTGGTCATGGCATTTCGCACACTGCGATTACGGTATCGGAAGAGTGGGGTGTCGTTCACAACCATCATGCTTGGTCCTATTCAAACGGAGATGTGGGAGGGAAAGAAAAGTATCATCGTTCCCGGTGCCAGGAATGCAGCGCTTGCCATTGCATGCGCAGTCTACGCCCGAAAAAACGTTCTCTACTATCCCGCAGTCTCTACCTGGCTCCTGCGCCTCTCCCTCTTTTTGCCTGATCGCATATTTGCATCACTCAGTTCTACCTTCCTTAAATAATCATGCTCACCGACAAAATGCTCTCCGCCGTTGTGGTCTGCTACCGCGATGAAGGCAACATCCGTGCTCTCTACGAGCGTCTCAGTGCCGCCTTTCAGGCCATCACCCCGCACTACGAAATTATCTACGTGAACGATGCCTCGCCCGATGGATCGGCTGCTATTCTCAATGAACTCGCCGCGAAAGATCCTCACCTCACAGTCATTCATCAGTCCAGAAACTTTGGTGCTCAGGCTGCATTCACAGCCGGTATGGTGCAGTCCATTGGAGATGCGGTCATTCTCATGGATGGTGACTTACAAGATCCGCCGGAGCTCATACAAGAGTTTGTGAAGAAGTGGCAGGAAGGATTTGAGGTTGTCTACGGCATCCGCCGCAAGCGCGAAAAGAGTATGGGGCAGCTCAATCAATGGCTGTATCACCAGTTCTACGTGCTCTTCCACAAGCTCTCGTATGTGTCGATTCCCACTGATGCAGGAGAGTTTTCCCTGATGGATAAGAAAGTGGTGGAGTGGATCAACGCCCTTCCTGAGCGTGATCGTTTGCTCCGTGGCCTGCGGGCATGGGTCGGGTTCCGTCAGGTGGGAGTGGAGTATGTCCGCCCCGAACGCTTCAGTGGGGTGTCCACAAACAGCTTCTGGAAAAATCTGCGCTGGGCCCGCAAAGCGATCTTCTCGTTTTCCTATATGCCGCTTGAGTGGGTGTCGTATCTGGCAGCGCTCGTGATGGTGATTTCCCTCGTGGGCATGCTTTTCTACATGGCCAGCTTTTTCTTCATGCCAAACGTCCCGCGCGGTATTACGACCGTCTTCGTACTCGTGCTCTTCCTGGGCAGCGTCCAGCTCCTGAGTATCAGCATCATTGCCGAATACATCGGCCGCATTTTTGAAGAGACGAAACAGCGCCCGCGCTATATCACCCGCGAAATACTCAACGATCACCGCAAGAAGCACGATGCATAAGAGAACACGGCAACTCCTGCTTGGCAGTTATGCAGTGGCACTTCTCGTGCTCGCGTTTCCGCGCATTCATGAACGCCTCGATTCCCGCAATCTCGGCTTTCCGCTCTACTACGGATCGGACAGTTCTCACTATGTGGTGCGCTTGGAGCAGGGGCTCGTGGAGCCTTTCTCCGAGACCAGTAACGGCATTTTTTCTGTACCCGATGCGCCCGGGGGATTGCAGCCCGGGGGTTTGGAGCAGATTGTTGGCTATTTATTCAGCTGGACTGGCTGGACAGCAACGACGGTCATGATTCTGCTCTCCACACTTTTTGGGGCCATGATCGTGCCCTTGCTGCAGCGTCTGCTTGTGCGCACGGGGTTAAGTGAAGGCAAAGCATTGGCAGGGAGCGCACTCTACTTCTTTTTGTTTTTGGGTCCCATCCA
>CAYRQG010000065.1:0-6670 GCA_964426345.1 uncultured Candidatus Peribacteria bacterium | reverse complement strand
CACCTGCGAACCACATCAATCTGCGTGCCATGCAGACATTGCGCGAAACATTTTCTGTTCCTGTTGGCTATTCGGACCACACACTGGGCATCGATGTTGCCGTGGCCGCCGTTGCAGCGGGCGCAGAGATTATCGAAAAGCATCTCACCCTCAATACCACTCTCCGCGGACCCGATCACGCGATGTCGCTGGAACCTGCTGCGTTCAAAAAAATGGTGATGCACATTCGCAGTGTGGAAGCCGTGCTTGGATCAGCGGAAAAAACATGTCAGCCCTGCGAAGAGCACACGCGCGATGTTGTACGGCGCAGTCTTGTTTTCGCTGCAGATATCAGTGCAGGAACCGTTCTCACCAATCATCATCTCACGCTCAAGCGCCCGGGGACAGGCATGCCGCCATCGGCGTTATCGCACGTGATCGGCAAGCGCTTAGTGGTCGATGCCATTGCAGGAACGCTGCTGCTTCCAAGTATGATTGCATGACCCGCAAAATTTTTGCCATGACCGGCACGCGTGCGGATTATGGGATTTACCGTCCGGTGTTTCAGGCTCTCACTGATGCACCTACAGTCTCGCTCGGACTGATTGTGACCGGCATGCATCTGCGTCCGGCGTTTGGACACACGATTAATCTCATCAAAGCAGATGGCTTTCCTATCAGTGCAGACATCGATTCTCTTACCGATGACGATTCGCCTCTTGGTCAGTCTGCGTACATCAGTGACACACTGCGTGGATGTGCTGAACTTTTTCAGAAAGATCGCCCCGATATCGTGTTCGTTCTTGGGGATCGGGGGGAACAATTAGCGGCAACGATTGCTGCCGTAGAAGCAGGTATTCCTGTAGCGCATCTGCATGGAGGTGAAGAGAGTGGAGGGATCGATAACGCGGTGCGCCATGCCATTACGCAGCTTGCTTCCTTGCATCTTACGTCTACCGAAGATCACGCTGCCAATGTGCGCCGGATGATTGGGAAAGATCAGCATGTGCATGTTGTCGGTGCGCCTGCGCTTGATGTTATTGCATCACTTCCTTTTCAATCCAAAGAAGTACTGTGCACAGAAGTTGGATTTGATCCCGCTCTCCCACTTCTCCTTTTCGTCCAGCATCCCGATACGCTCGAAGTGCTGTCTCCCGAGAATCAACTTCGTCCATCACTCGACGCACTCGCCACATTCCCGGGGAATATTCTTGTGCTGGGCGCTAATGCCGATACCGGTGGTCTGCAGTTCAATGCAGGACTGCAGGATTTTGTGAATGGTCATCCCCGTCGCCGATTTTCTATCAGTCTGGCACACACTGCGTATTTGCACTGGTTACAGAATGCCGATGTGCTCGTGGGGAATAGCAGCAGCGGCATTATTGAAGCAGCATCGTTTCATATCCCCGTTGTGAATATCGGGAACCGTCAGCAGGGTCGCACGCGTTCCGGCAATGTGATCGATGTCCCGTACAACGCAGAAGCAATCACAGAAGCAACCAACACAGCTCTCCACAATCAGTCCTTCCGCGATCAATTACATGCGTGCCGGAATGTGTACGGCGACGGACGCAGTGCAGAGAAGATTGTGGCGCTTCTTTCCGCGTTTCCTCTGCAGGCGTAGCCGAGGTATCCTCAGTCTCCATGCAGGAATCCATTGTTCTCTACGGCGCGGGCGGTCACGGCAAGGTGATTGCCGATATGATTGAAAAAAGCGGACAGTACACCATTGCCGGTTTTCTGGATGATGAGAAAACGGGGGATGCTTTCGGCTATCCGATTCTTGGCGGATTCGATGCCGTAGCGGACATTATCACAAAAGGAACTGACACCGTTATTGTGAGTATCGGGAACAATGCGGCGAGACTGGATCTGCAAAACCGATTGATGGAAGCAGGTATGCATCTTGCCACGATCACACATCCCTCAGCAGACATTGCGCGCGGGGCGGTGATTGGAGCAGGAACGGTCATCATGCCCGGAGTGGTAGTGGGCCCGGATGTTCGTATGGGAAGTGGTTGTATTCTGAACACCCGCGCAACAGTGGATCACGATTGCATCCTGGGAGATGGCGTGCACATTTCACCCGGTGTGCACCTGGCAGGAGACGTGAGGATTGGATCGCTTTCTCACATGGGGATTGGAAGTGTGGTGAAAGAAGGAATCAGCATTGGAAAAGAAACAGTAGTCGGAGCCGGAGCGGTGGTCATCACGGATCTCCCCGATGGATGCATCGCCTATGGTGTCCCTGCAAAAATCAGACAGGAGAAACCGGTGTCGGTAGGCATTCCCCTCTCACGTCCAGATATTTCCGAAGGCGATATTGCAGCAGTGGTGGAAGTCCTTCGCGGACCGCAGCTGTCACTCGGACCGCAGTTACCGGCGTTTGAAAAAGAGATGGCGACGCACGTGGGAGTGGCGCACGCCGTCGGTGTGAATAGCGGCACATCGGCATTGCATCTCTGTATGCGCGCTCTCGATATTCACGATGGCGATGAAGTCATCACGACGCCGTTCAGCTTTGTTGCGTCTGCCAACTGCATTCTATTCGAACGGGCTGTCCCGCGATTTGTCGATGTTCTTCCAGACACGTTATGTATTGATCCTGCATTGGTGGAAGAGGCTATCACACCTAAAACAAAAGCGATTCTGGCGGTGGATGTGTTTGGGTATCTCTGTGATTGGGACGCATTACGCGCGATTGCCGATCGTCACCATCTTGCGCTGATTGAAGACAGCTGCGAAGCATTGGGCTCATCGCAATCAGGCAGACAGGCAGGGTCGTGTGCGGATTGTGCAGTCTTCGGATTGTACCCGAACAAGCAAAGCACCACGGGCGAAGGTGGCATGCTGGTCACGAACAGTGAACGCATTGCATCACAGGCTCGGTCACTGGCGAATCAGGGTCGTGCGCCAGGCGATACTGCTCTGCTGCATCAGACACTCGGCTACAACTACCGCATCAGCGATATCCAGTGCGCATTGGGCATCAGCCAGCTTGGGCGATTGCCTGAATTTATTGAAAGGCGTAGTGAGGTGGCAGCCTGGTATGCAGAGGATCTCGCTCCTCTTAAAAACTATCTGCAGATTCCCGTTCAGCAGCAGGGAGTGGAGATCAGTCGCTTTGTGTACGTGGTGCAGCTCAGCAATGCGCATACATCGGCAGATCGCGATCGCATTATTGCAATACTGCGGCAGCAGAACATTGGCTGCAGCAATTATTTTCCCTGCATTCACCTGCAGCCGCTGTATCGCGAGCAGTATGGCTACGCAGAGGGCGCATTTCCCGTTGCAGAAGCGGCATCGGCTCACACACTCGCATTACCGTTTTTCCCTGGGCTCACCCGTGAAAATGTCGCTACAGTGTGTACAGCATTAGACACTGCACTGCGTTCTCTGCACTCCTGATATGGATTCGTTCTTCTCCCACAAAACCGTTCTCATTACGGGCGGCACCGGCTCCATTGGCTCCGAGATTCTCCGCAGTCTCCTGCCGCTCTGTCCGCGCGCCATCCGCGTGTTTTCCCGCGATGAACACAAGCAGCTGCTTTTGAAACAGGAGATGGCGGGCAGGAGCGAGATTGAATATATCCTGGGTGATGTGCGCGATACCGATGGCCTGCGGCGCGCGATGGAAGGCGTGGATATCGTCTTTCACTGTGCGGCATACAAACACATCTCTTTTTGTGAACAAAACGTTCTGGAGGCGATTAAAGCGAATATTTTGGGTACGCAGAATGTTATTGATGCCGGTGTTGCTGCGGGTGTTCAAAAAATTCTTTTCATCAGCACCGATAAAGCCGCCAGTCCGCAGAGCGCCATGGGGGCTACCAAGTTCCTGGCAGAGCGACTGATTGGGAGTGCTGCCCGTTCGCCGTTACACCGCACCATCTGCGCATCGGTTCGTTTTGGAAATATGTTCCAGTCCCGCGGATCGGTGGTGCCACTCCTCAGGAGTCAGATGGAACAGGGAAAGCCGCTCACCATTTCCGATCCTGCCATGACCCGCTTCACACTGCCCATTCCCGACGCTGTCGCGCGCGTGTTCCGGGCGGTTCAGGAAATGCAGGGTGGGGAAATCTTTATTCTGAAAATGCCAGTAATGGTTCTTGGGGATTTGGTGGATGTGCTCATTGATGAGTACGCGTCTCTGTGCGGAAAAAACCCGGACCAGATCGAAAGGCAGATCACCGGACCCACCTGGGGAGAGCGCCTGCATGAAACGCTGATGACTGCCGAAGAGGCGCGCTTCGCCTTCGAGACAGACACCATGTTCATTGTCCGCATGCCCTCCGTTCCATCGTCATCGTTCGGCACACCTGTCCCTGCACACGCCATCCGGAATTACTGTTCGTCTGACGGGCCGTTTCTCTTGAAAGAAGAGATTCGTGCATTACTGCAGAACCGCACATCAGCAGGAAGGCATCAGGAGCAGGTGGCTGCAGCTGTCTCTCATGCATTGCCCATATGATGGTCATTGTGGATTACGGAATGGGCAATGTAGGTTCCATCGGCAATGCACTGGAGCGCATTGGTGTCCCCTTTGTATTTTCTGGAGATCCATCGGTCATTGCCGAAGCGGATCATCTGATCCTTGCAGGAGTGGGAGCATTTGATTATGGCATGTCACAATTGGAACAGCGGGGGTTGAAGTCTGCGCTGGAAGAAACAGTCATACACAAACAGACGCCCATTTTGGGACTATGTTTGGGATTGCAACTGTTTACACGCAGAAGTGACGAAGGAACACTAGCCGGACTGGGCTGGATTCCTGCCGATACCGTACGGTTTAGCGACACTATTGATGAGTACGGAAAGCATCGCAAAATTCCGCATATGGGCTGGAACACGCTTGCAGTGCAGCAAGAGCATCCGCTTCTGACAGGTATTGCCGCTGCCGATTCGTTCTACTTCATGCATTCGTATCATCTTGCGTCCGTTCCTGCAGAGATGATTGTTGCCACTACAGAGTACGGCGAATCATTTCCCTCGGTCGTCGTGTCCGGACGCATTGCCGGTGTGCAGTGTCATCCGGAAAAAAGCCGCGATGCAGGACTGACACTTCTTAAGAATTTTGCTCGGTGGTAATAGTCTCTGCTTCTCTCTCACTTGCGACCATATCTTTGGCGTAGTCTTCTTTCGTGCCAATCACGCGCGCAGGTGTTCCCCCTACAACGGTATTGGGCGGGACATCTTTGGTGACCACACTGTTCGCGCCAATAATACTGTTTGATCCCACGGTAATCCCGGGCCCGATATACACATGATTTCCAATCCACACAAAATCCCCAATCACAATACTCTTCGATTCCGGCGGCAATTTCCGCGCTTCTTCAAAATCAGGGATGCGTGGAAACGTAGTAGTTCGTAGGTGCACATTATGCGCAATCGCGCAGCCTTTTCCGATGGTTATGCTGGTCGTAGCCGGATGTGCCGAAAGAAAACAGTCTTTGCCGATGTACGTGTTTTCTCCAATATGCACTGTGCCATCACCCAAAAACCATGTCTGATCGTTCCAGTACACACTCGGATGAATGTCGTGACGCTTCAGAATCCGCTCGCGTTCCGTCTGCTTATGAGCTGCATACAAAAACGCATACAGGCGCGAAGCCGCTCTCGTCATTGCCGACCGGATGGATGCAATCGGATGCATGGGAATGACCATAGAGGAAATCGATCTGGCCGGAAAGTCAGCCAGTCCGTATCATTCTCTTCCATGGTCCAGAAGGCAGTTCTCCTCACAGGCGGTTCAGGTTTTTTGGGAGCGCGTATTGCCGATGCCCTGCGAAGAGCGCCCTGGTGCAGCAAAGTGATGACTCCCTCCAGCGCGGAATACGATCTGCGTCACGAAGCACAGGTTGATGCCCTGCTGCAACAGACAAAACCCGATATTATCATTCATGCCGCAGGATTAGTGGGAGGAGTGGGTGCGAATCACGATCGACCCGCAGAATTCTTTTTCGATAACCTGATGATGGGAAGCCTGATGTTGCATTACGCATGGAAGCACCATGTGACCAAATTCGTAGGCATTGGGACCGGTTGTTCGTATCCGTCGCATGCGGCAATCCCCTTGCGCGAGGAGGACATCTGGAACGGGCGGCCTGCAGAAGAAACAGCGCCCTTCGGCATTGCAAAACGGGCACTCATTGAGCAGGCGGCAACGTATCGGAAGCAGTACGGATTCAATGCTATTACAGTTATCCTCGCGAATCTCTACGGTCCGCAGACGGCATCGGGCGGATATCATTCCCACGCTATTCCCTGCATTATCGAGAAAATTGCAGATGCACAGAAAAACGGATCACAGGAAGTGACGCTCTGGGGAGACGGACAGGCAACCAGGGATTTCCTCTTTGTAGATGATGCTGCAGAAGGCGTACTGCTTGCCACAGAAAAGTATGGCGATCCGCTGCCGCTCAATATTGCCACGGGTCAGGAAATCAGCATTGCAGATCTTGCACGCATCATTGCAAGCGTCATGCATTTTGATGGCACATTTGTATGGGATTCCACCATGCCCACAGGCCAGCTGCGCAGGTGTTTTTCCGTAGAGCGTGCAGAGAACAAGATCGGCTTCCGTGCAAAGCATTCGCTGCAGGAAGGAATCAAGCGAAGTGTTGCATCTTTTTTGCAGAAGTGAATCTCTTGCCGAAAATACGCAATCTAAAAAGCAAAAAGTAGAGTCGGT
>CAYRQG010000064.1:0-6696 GCA_964426345.1 uncultured Candidatus Peribacteria bacterium | reverse complement strand
ACATACGGATCGATCGGTATCCCCCTGCAGCTTCTGGTGTGGTTACCGGCAGCACTCTCTGCCATGTTTGCATTCGTGCGTATCAATGACCTCAGCATGATGCGCCTCTGTCTCCTGATGCTCGAACGTATCAATAAACCAAGCACGCGCACGTGGACACCGCGCAGAGGAATTATTATCAACGTCCGCACGTTCCACACAGTGGCTGAAGATAAAAATTCATCCGCACGCAACAGCGTGGTTGAAAAAAAGACACAGCACATTGCAGAACTGAGCGAAGCACTCGATCTGCAGCCGGTCGAAACAGTCATTACCGAAAAAGAACCGGTCGAGGAAACAGTAGACTGGAGTGCAATGGACGATGAGCCCGGGAATGATACAACTGACAATCCGAATGTGATTTCCGCTACGCGCCCGGTGAATCCTGCACGCATCAGTGTGAGTGCCACAACGCCCGGTGCAAGCATTGACGGCATTGCCCCGAAAACCGGTGCCGTGTCTATTTTCCGCGACGTCTCCCCCGCCTGAACGTATGGCCGACAAACCCATCAAAAGCACCGTCCGCGCCCGCAAGGACACGAAGAAACTCTCCACACAGCGTATGCTGCCCGTGGCCGAAGTGCGCAACAATACGATCGTCCTCAAAAACGGTGGGCTCCGCGCCATCCTCGCAATTGAAGCGCTGAACTTCAACCTGAAGAGTGAAACGGAACAGCAGGGAATCATTGCCGGATACGGCTCCTTCGTGAACACCATCACCTTCCCTCTCCAGATTGTCATTCGTTCCACGAAGACCAATAGCGATGACTACCTGAAGCAGGTGCACGACATAGGGGAAAAGCAGACCAATGAACTCCTGAAGAATCAGACACTCTCCTATGTGGCCTTCATGCAGAAGCTGATTGAAATGGCCGACATTATGGAAAAGCGTTTCTACGTGATTGTGCCAGTGGATCACATTGACCGCCGCAAGACCGTGTTCGAGCAGTTCTTCGACTGGCTGCACCCGGACGATTCCGCCAGCAACGCGAGCGTCCGCAGCCACGAATTCGGATCTGCCTCAGGCCGCCTGACCGAACGCGTGGACCTGGTGTCATCAGGTCTCACCAATATCGGACTCCACGTGAAGCGCCTCACCACGCGCGACCTGATTGAAGTGCTGTATCAGACCTATAACCCCAAAACGAGCCAAATCCAGAAAATGCCCAAGGACACGAACGATTTGGGATTTGAGGCGAGTGCACTCTGACAGTTTAAAGGTTTAAAAGTAGAAAGTAGAAGGTTTTCTTAGGCAAAACCTTTATTGCATGCAACTTTTACACCTTCTACCTTTAAACTTTCAAACCAAAAGAAAGAGCTGCATTTGACAAATTCGCTTCACATAACCATACTATCGCCCGATTTGGTGCTGCTCGTGCAAGAGCGCTTTATCGCCTTTTTACTCCATTCCCTTGCACCCCAGTTTTTATGTCCCCGAAAACAGCAGTCAAAGCCCCAGTGAACGCACTGATGGAACAGCTCATGGAGCAGTCTCCTCCTATTTTCCGTCCGCGTCCGGGCGAACTTGTGGAAGGCAAAGTAGTCTTCCGCGGAAAGAACAAATTACTCGTCGATATCCAGGGCGTTGCGACCGGTATCATTTCCGGCCGTGAACTCCGCGATTCCTTCAACACATTCAAGGAACTCGGCATTGGTGACACTCTTGGTGCACTTGTGCTGGAAGACGAAAACGACGAAGGACTCGTTGTTCTGAGCCTCCGCATGGCTAGCCAGCGCAAGGCATGGGATCGTTTCAACAAGCTCATTGAATCTGAAAAGACGATGAAGTTCACCGCTCAGGAAGCAAACAAGGGTGGACTCATTGCAAACATCGATGGCATCCGCGCCTTCCTGCCCGTCTCCCAGTTGGCTCCGGTCAACTACCCGCGCGTCAACAACGCTGATTCCGGAGAAATCATCAACCGCCTCGCAAAGTTCATTGGCCACACATTCACAGTCAAGATTGTGACCATGGACCAGGAAGCCGGAAAAATTGTTGTCTCCGAGCGTGACGCAATGGCAGAAGAGCGCGCAAAGTCCCTCGAAGGACTCAAGATTGGTGATGAAAAGGATGGCGTAATCTCCGGTATTGTGAAGTTTGGCGTGTTCGTGACCTTTGATGGTCTTGAAGGACTCGTGCACATTTCTGAGATTGCCTGGGGCCATGTGAAGAACCCTGCAGAGTACGCAGAAATGGGTGACCGCGTCCGCGTGAAAGTGATTGGTGTCGATGGCGACAAGCTCAGCCTGAGTATCAAGCAGCTCACCAAGGATCCATGGGAAGAAGTGGCAGAGCGCTACCCGGTGGGAAAGAAGGTCTCCGGTACAGTCGTACGCTTTGCAGACTACGGTGCTTTCCTCCGCCTCGAAAAAGATATCAACGGACTCGTGCACTTGTCCGAGATTGCGCACCACAAGGTGGCCGATCCATCCGAAGCGCTCACGATTGGTCAGAAGGTGGAAGCCCAGGTCATTAACATTGATGTCGACGAACGCCGCATCGGCCTCTCCATCAAAGCTCTGAAGCCGATTGATAAGGAAACACTGGAACGCATCAAGCGCGAGCAGGAAGAGGAGGAGGCAGCAAAGTCCAAAGATGCTGACGATTCTGAGGATTCCGAAGAGAAGGCAGAAGGATTCGTAGCCAGCAAGGACGGCAAGAAGTACTACGACGCAAACAGCGCTGCCGGAAAGAAGATCAAGGACGAGAACCGTGTTGAATTCAAAACAGCCGAAGAGGCAGAAGCAGCAGGTTATAGTGCGTAATAGCTGATTCAGAAATAATGAAAATCGGAGGGATGCTTGACGACCGTCATCCCTCCGATTTTCATATCCGTCCATTCTGCATTTCCGTTATTCGGACCCGAAGGGTTCCCTTTGGGATTATTTCCGTTACTCTGTTATTCCCATATGAAAGCATTCATCTTCGACTTCGACGGCGTCGTGGTAGACAGCGAATACCACTGGGACAAGCATTCCCTCCCTACATACAAAGCGCTCGTCCCCGCCTACGATGAAGCGTATGACATGCAGTTGAAAGGCCGGAACACGCACGATATTTACAATATGCTCGTCCGTGATTTTGGCGTCACGTTCACGAAAGAAGAGTACATGGCACATATCGGACAGCTCACGAACCAGATTTACGGCGAGCTCACCAAATTACTCCCGGGCATTGAATCTCTGGTGGCACGTCTGCGGGCCATGAACATTCCCACAGCCATTGCATCGTCCGGAGAACGTGAATGGATTGAAGCAGCACTGAAGCGATTGAAAATGGAACAGGTCTTCTCCCCCATTGTGACCGCAGTGGATGTCGGCATTGGAAAGCCCGATCCCGCGGTATACCTGGAAGCAGCACGACTCCTAAACGTGGATCCCACAGAGTGTGTAGCGCTCGAAGATTCCGAAAACGGCGTGCTCTCGGCAAAAGCTGCAGGCATGTACTGTATCGGGTTGCATCACCAGGAAGGGTATATGCAGAATCTCGATAATGCAGATGTCCAGATTCAACTACTGGAAGAAATCACAGAAGAGATGCTATTTTCATTATAAATATACAGAACACAGGTTTAGACTCTTTCTATGAGAGCAAAAGTAATTGGTCGTATATACGGCCCTATTGGAACAATAGAATTTGATGAGGAAACGGGCTTATTACATGTAAGCGTTACTGATCCCAGCACAGCCAGACACATCTGTGCAATTGTCAGAAGGATAAATGACGATCTCAAAAATAATCTCGCTATAACGACTGCCACTGAGGATAGCTATATTATTGGACGATTTCCCAGCGATATCGACCTCGATCATTTAATGGATAGTATTTCTATGGATTCGGGCGGACAACTTGTCGGGCGGCATGATTCTTTGATGTTGGATCATTACCCTGAAGCAAAATCAGGAGACTGATACTATTTGCTGACTCATGAAGTGCAGATGCAGATACATGACCTCCTGACCGCCGCCTTTTCCCACATGGAAGGTTAACTTGTAGCCATCGATCCCCTGCTCTTTTGCAAACTCCTGCGCCTTTTGAATGAGCATGCCGGGAATGTCTCTGGTTGATTCGTCGACATCGGCAATAGAGGCAACGAAGCGCTTGGGAATAAAAAGCAGATGCGTGGGGGCTTTGGGATGAATGTCTTTGAAGGCCAAAACGTCATCGTCTTCGTAGACGATAGTGGCAGGAATTTCTTTACTGATGATTTTGTGGAAGATGGTAGGTTCAGCCATATGCAGAGCTTACTCGTTTTGAGAGCGATGGTGAAGAAAGAGGGAGAGGAAAAAGGTGATCAAATTTGGGAGTTATACGCCATTTCATTGAATTTTTAGCCGAAAAAGAGGATAATAGACGTACATGGTTAATACTCCTTCAGAGAAGGCACTCTCCACTCCATCCGCTGCTCTCGACGCACCGGATGTTCCTATGAGAGTGATTCAACCGAGCGTGATCAACGTGGATATGTCTGCGTTTCTCGATGGCATCGGGCAGATTTCGGAAACCATCAGCGATAAGCCCGCCAACGATTGGAGCGGCACCAGTGGAGCCGGAGGAACTGCAGGAGCCAGCGGTCAGTCGCAGACAGGAATGTCTCTGCGCGACCAGGCCATTGCGAACCTGCCCATTCCTGCAGTCATGCAGAAAAAGCTGGAGCTGCATATTTACGAAGAAGTGAAGAAGCTCCGGAAGCAGGCACAGAGTATTGCAGCCACGTCCCGTCCGGGAGGCGCCTACAAACTGAACCAGCTCTACGCACGCATTCGTCACCTGAATGCCATTCTCTCCAGTCTGTTTGAGGCATCGGTAGATGTGGTGAAGAGACTGTTTATACGGGTTTTTGTGGATAAGCAGACGATTCAGTAATCTGTTATCGGTTATCAGTGATCTGTTAACTGGTTTTTTTGAACTCTTTTTAATTTGCAAATTTTCATGACACACAAAAATAAAATCGTCCAGATAACAGATAACAAGTAACAAATAACTAATCCTGTTTTTTAGCGTGCTTCTTCGACTTTTCTTCCAAAAATCCAGTCACCCACGCAATCGCCTGATCCGCCATAGAGAGCGGCTTCATGACCACTGTCTCCACTTCCTCGCTCACATTGCTAATGCGACGCATTGTCTTGCGCAGATCCACCACAATAAAAATCACGTGGTACAGCACCACAATCAGCATGATGCCGATTGCAATGTAGAGGCCGTGGAGGATATCGATGGAAGACCAGAGCATATATACTAAGACTGATCCATACGTTACTCATGACTGATTTCTTTCGCAATCTTCTGCAACATGTCCGGCAACTCCGTGCAAGCTCGATCTTGATTGGATTGGTGACGCTGTACCAGAAAACTCTCTCGCCAGATCACGGTCCGCTGCGGCACCTCTACACCTACGGCTACTGCCGCCATTCCCCTACGTGTTCGGAGTACGCGAAGATTCAGCTGAAGGAGAAAGGGGCGGTTGTAGGAACGCTTTTGGCGATAAAACGAGTGCTGAGCTGTAATCCGTTTACAAAAATCAGTGATGCGAAGTGGCGGGAGATCGCGAAGAAAGCATTGGCCTGAAGTATGACATGAATCAAATAGAACAAAACATCGCCCTAATCCAGAGGGACCAGGGCGACGATGGACAAGATTCAGCACTTTCGGGCGGCAATGAGGAATAAGACACGACCACCGAGGTCATCGCAGAACAGATCATAAATATTTAACCCCTTACCGCACATCCCTAAGATGTATGCGTCTCCCCTCGATGTCTTTTCCAGGCAACGCCCCAAGTTATTGCCAAGCAGACTGTCGCCCGTCCAAGCTAGATGCGCAATCAAAGCCAAAGCCGCAACAGCGACAGGTGCCGGGTTCCACTCTTCTCCGTATATCCTCAATTGCTCAAGCTGCAATTCCAATCTGCCGCAATTCGATTCGGGCACGACCAACACTTCGTAATAGCCCGCAGTTGTCCCCAACTCCAGTTCCCATTCGTCTTCGCGATCCAGCCAAATTTCCGCCTTGCTTTTGAGAAGATTGGCAAGGCTACAGCCGGGATAATAGACAATTACCCCTCCCTTTTGGATCTGCGGGACAGGCCCATCGTTTACGCATGGCAGCTCCAGAAGTTGAGCAATTTTCACAGCGTCATACACAGGTACAAACATCATGAACCTCCGATTTTTGTTTGCCTCAGTTTTGAATCTTGCCGGTGTTCTGAATGAACACGGCTAAGTGTATTTATTTATATTTTGTTGTAAAACAACTACTGTCACCGTATAGTGACAACATTATGGCTCTTCCCGATATTCTCTCATCCCTTCTGCAGTTTGGACTATCTGGTCCAGAATCAGCTGTTTACTTATCTTCTTTGGAGTTAGGTGCACAGCCTGCCAGCGTGATTGCCAAGAAGGCAAATCTGAAACGCGGACAGACGTATAACGTATTGTCACAACTCAAAGACAAAGGAATCATGCAGGAATTTACCAAAGACGGCGTGCGCCATTTCGTCGGGCAGTCCCCTTCCAATTTCCTCTCGATGATCGGTGCGCGTGAGGAAGAACTTGTCGCACAAAAACAGGTGATGCTCCAGATTTTGCCACTACTCGAAAAACTCAAGAACCCCGCCATCGTGCTCTCGCGGGGATACGGCATCCGCAACACCCTCA
>CAYRQG010000063.1:0-6761 GCA_964426345.1 uncultured Candidatus Peribacteria bacterium | reverse complement strand
TGGCTATGACTGCTTCCACGCAAAAGCCCCGGGGGAAACGCTCACGCATGCCGCTTGTCCGCGCATACGCCAGTGCGCATTTGAAAGATATTCTGCGTGGCAGCGGCGAAAGCTATGCTGAACACGGACGCGAAGTGGCAGCAGTGCTGAACGAAGTCATCCACGATGAATCCATTCTCGCAATCGCAACCCTCCACGATATTCTGGTACATCCAGACGGCCCTGCGCTCCTTGCAGATGCGCCGCTGACATCCGATGAGAAATCCATAGTGGAACGGATGCACCGGCTCCGCAGACTGCACATTGATGAAAATACGGACGATCTCGATTTGGTGATTGGCGCCTTTGTGGAGGATCCGCGACTCATGTTCCTCCGCATGGCGCACCGCCTGAACGATATCCGTCATCTGTCCCGATTCAAAAAAGCACGCCGCCGCGAACTCACGCATGAAACACTGCACATGTATAGCGCCATTTCCGGACGCCTGGGATTTCACCGCTGGCGGTGGCAGATGGAAGATATCTGTTTTCTGGAACTGCAGCCCAAAACCGCCAGGAAAATCCAGAAAGAATTTGAGGCGTCCAAAAAAATCGATCACACCTGCCTGCAGCACACGACAGATTTTTTACTGAAGACACCGCACAAGCAGGGTATTCACGCATTCATTGACCAGCGTATTAAAGGAATTTATTCCACGTACCGGAAAATGGTTTTAAAAAACCGTCAGTTCGATGAACTCACCGATCGCCTGGCGCTGCGCATTCTGGTGCCGACACTCGAAGATTGCTACAAGACGCTCGGTATAGTCCACAGCGTGATGCACGCGATTCCCGGGAAGTTTAAAGACTACATCGGCACACCCAAAGAAAATGGCTACAGATCGCTGCATACAGTGGTATATCCCCTTCCAGGTGTATCGGTTCTGCCACTTGAAATTCAGATCCGCACAGAAGCGATGCACAAAGAATGTGAGTATGGCATTGCATCCCACACCGACTACAAAGATTTAACCTACGCACTCACATCCAAATCCGCGCGCGTGAATCTGTTCCGGAATCTGGAATCGCTGCGCATGCTCAGTCACACGCCGGAACAATTCGAAAATGCACTGCGCACATCATTCAAAGAAGATGACATCGTGCTGTTTGATCCCGATAACAATTTGTACCACCTCCACCCGCCTGCAACAGCGCTCGACTTTGCCTGTGTGAGTTTGCATATGAATCCGCTCACGATTACCGGTGCACGCGTGAACGGACGCAAGCAACCACTCGGTGTACAATTGCGCGATGGGGACACGGTAGAAATGGTGACAGGAAAAACAGCGCTCAGTCGTGAGGAGTATTTGAAAGCCTGTCAGATGAAGCAGACGCGCAGAATGGTGGAAGCAGCAATCAAAAAAGAGAAAGAGAGAAAAATGCGCGCATAAAAAAACCGGAACAGCACATGTTGAAACTGCCGTGTACTTAAAAAAACACACGGCAGAATCGTTCTGTCATAGCCACCTCTCCTTATATTGTAAGATCCAATGCCTTCTTCCATCCTTCTGTAATTGCCAACGCACGCTCTTTGGATTTGCCGACATACAGACACGGATCGGTGAGAACCATTCTTTGGGCGTCGGTAAACCTATGGTCGTGGTACTGGCGGAATACAGGATCTTCCATTGCAACAACCATCAGAGGCTGACCTGTTTTCCTCGCTTGCATACTGAGAGTTCGCGAGAACTCATGAGCATCGGGGTGACCGTGGGCTGCAAGCAGGATATAGAGCGGCTCAGCGAGGATGACACCCTGCGTCATGTCCAGATTACGCTTCATGCTTTCATGATCCACCTGGACCTTTTGCGTCACCTTTGCCGCACGCTTCATCATGTACACGGCGTAGGCAATGATTTCTGCGTACGTTCGTGATGAGGCAGAACCAGTGAGATCGCGCTGATGTTCACTGACACAGTTCATGTAGACCAGTGGCATCCGCGTCTGAATCAAATTCCACATGCTTTCAATGTTCTCCCAACTGATGGGATTACGCTTGTGAGCCATGGTCGATGATCCCACCTGTGATTCGCCGAATGCTTCACAGACTTCATTGATTTCGGTCCGCTGCAGATGACGCATGTCACAGGCCAGATTCCCAATAACACCTGCCGCGAGGCAGATTTCTTGGAACAATCGGGCTAGTGGTTCGGGCTGCACGATTTGTGTGGAATGACCACCGGGTCCTAATCCAATGACACCCAGTACTTCCTTTTCAAACTGTTCTGGATCATCGAAGAACAAACTGGATGCATTGTACGCACCTACCGCTCCGGAGAATTTTCCTGTCACGCAATCGGACAGATTTCTTATCCGCAGGATGCATGAGCCTAAACGATCCACAAAACTCGCAATGGCAAAACCGAATGTGATCGGCACGCCGTGCTGTCCGTGTGTCCGTCCGATTTGTAATGTTCCTGCCTCGCGTTCTGCCAACACAATGAGCGCCTTCTCCAAATTGGTCATGGCAGGGAGCAGCACATGTTTGACCGCATCCCTGTAGCGAAGCGCATTGGCTGTATCGCTGACGTCGAATGATGTGGCCGAGAGATGCACAAATGGTTTTGCTGCATCACTCACCCGGCGCTGCATGCAATTCACAAGCGCACGAATATCGTGGCCGACTTTTTCTTCTTCTTCGTACACTTCGTCTGGAGTGACCTCTCCGTAGGTCCTGGCAATCTCCTCTGCAATTTGTGAGGTACACATACCGCGGCGTTCCAGAATACTGATGAGTGCACATTCCACTTTCAATTTGTGCCGGATAAATCCAGCCTCAGAAAGATAGTGGACGAGTGCCTCGTCGTGATAGCGGTAATCAATGGGTGACAGATTATGAAAACGATCCACAATTCACACTCCTCTATGGCTTGAATGAACGACACTTCTTGTTCACATGAACAACAAGCGCTGCTCACATGGTAAGAAACTATGTTCATTATCCAATATTTGTATGACTTAGCAATAGGCCCCTTTTCTGAAGAAGCCATTCTGGTGCCGTGGAGAGGACTCGAACCTCCACATCCTTGCGGATACACGCCCCTCAAGCGTGCGCGTCTACCAATTTCGCCACCACGGCATGTGGTTTTCTCTGCATAGAGAAAAGGCAACGAGGGCTCAAAGTGTAGCAAGGATTTTGCGCGGAGCAACAGATAAAGCGAGAAGAAGTGCTTTTACACTGTTTTAAGGCAGATTACGCCTCTCCTTTCTCCATCTCCTTCAATTCCTCCTCTGCCGCCTTCTTCACTTTCTTGGGTGGAACGGGCTTCCCTTCAAAAATCGCCACAAATTCCTCTACGGACATTACTTCATCTTTCAGGAGAACCTGCGCCAATTCATTCAACTTCTTCTCATGCTGTTTCAACAGCGCCATAGCGCGCTTGTACTGTGCTGCAATTGTGTCACGCGCAAATTGATCGATCTTCTTGGCACTCTCTTCGGAGAAGTTGCGGCTCATGCCCACGTCTGCACCAAGCGCTGCGGAGCCCTGCTGTTCACCGTAGACGACGAGTCCCAGCTCTTCATCCATGCCGTAGCGCATGGCCATGTTGCGGGCGATGTGTGAGGCACGTTCCAGATCGTTACTGGCACCGGTCGTACTGTCTTTGAAGATGAGCTGTTCTGCAGCGCGACCTCCCAGGAGCCCACAAATTTCATCCAGGAATTTCTGGCGGCTGGTGGTATACACATCCTCTTCCGGCAGGAACCAGGTCACTCCAAGAGTGGAACCGCGGGAGACAATGCTGATTTTGTGGAGCTTGTCGGATTCTTCGCAGAGGTGACCCACAATGGCATGGCCCAGTTCGTGATAGGCGGTAATCTCCTTCTCTTTCTGATTGAGTTTGCGGGAACGCTTTTCGGGACCAATGGTCACTTTTTCCAGGGCATCGATCATGTCTTTTTGGACAATGGCCGGATGCGCGCGCTTGGCGGCAAAGATGGCAGCTTCGTTCATGATGTTTTCCAAATCGGCACCTGCAAGTCCGACTGTCTGCTTGGCAACATCGGCGTAGTTCACGCCCTTCGCCATCTTTTTATTGCGCGCGTGGACCTTCAGGATTTCCTCGCGGGATTCCAAATCGGGCTTATCCAGGAATACACGACGATCGAAACGTCCGGGGCGAAGCAACGCGACATCCAAAACGTCGGGGCGGTTGGTGGCGGCCATCACAATCACGTTTGTGCCCTGCTCGAAGCCATCCATTTCGGTGAGGATCTGGTTCAGAGTCTGCTCACGTTCGTCGTGTCCCCCGCCAAATCCGGCTCCACCACGCTGGCGTCCCACGGCATCAATTTCATCGATGAAAATAATGCAGGGGGAATTTCTCTTCGCACGGATGAAGAGATCACGGACGCGGCTGGCTCCCACACCCACAAACATTTCCACAAACTCCGAACCGGCAATGGAGAAGAACGGCACGCCTGCTTCGCCGGCAACGGCGCGGGCAAGGAGCGTCTTTCCTGTTCCGGGAGGGCCAACAAGGAGAACCCCCTTCGGAATCTTGGCTCCGATATTGATGTACTTCTTGGGGTTCTTGAGGAAATCGACCACTTCCACCAGTTCCTCTTTAGCTTCATCGGCACCGGCGACATCTTTGAAACGTGTTTTGACCTGGGTGGGATCGGCAATGCGGGCGCGGGATTTGCCAAAGGACATCGCGTTATTCTGCGAGCGGGAAATGCCGCGGAAGAGCCAGAAGATTCCTCCAAGGATCAGAAGGAGGAGGAGGATATCGGGCAGTGCGGAGAGCAGGAGGTTTGTGGCCTCGCGGTTTTCGACCGTCACAATGGTTTTATTGGCGGGATCGTTCCAACCGAGCTGGCTGATGGTATCGAGCGTTTCCTTGTACGACTGCACGACACCCGTGGCGGTTTCGGCAAAGACTTTGTTGTCGCGCACGGTGATGGTCTTGAACTTTCCTTCCTTGTAACCGTTCGTGATAGCGCTCAACGGTACAACGGCGGCATTCGCATATTTCTGTTCCAGCTCGCGTGTGGGAGCGCTCATGTAGTAGAACGACAGCCCGATCAGTCCCACAAAAAGAAGCAGACTGAGCAGCCATTGGTTCTTGTTTCCCGGTGATCGGCGAGGGGCTACTGGTATAGAGATAGACTACCGATTTTTTTGTACTGCGTCACGGGTATGCAATGAGATTTTCTTGGGTTTATTCAAAAAACAGCCAGAGAGGAATTCCCGGGCTGTTTTAAAGAATCGTTTCTGCAAATAGCTTACTGGGCTGCTTTGTCGGAGGGCTGACTCGAAGGCGGCGTCTGATCAATCTGAACCGGTACAACATCGATAATCACATCGGCAGCTGCATCGTAGAGAATGGCACGGGACGGGGTGACAATCAGGAAATCACCGTTCTTGGCTTTGTTGTAGAAGGCATTCTGTGCCTGGAGCTTTTTGACATCGACGATGGTCGCCACTGTCGGCTCGACCGTTGTATCAATTTCCATATGCTCCTTAACCTTGGCAACAATTTCCTTCGCGCGCTTCTGGTTTTCAACGCTGTTGGCATCGGACTCAGGAACCTGACCGAGCTTGGCAGACATTTGCTTCATTTCTGCCTGTGCCTGGCGGCGTGCAGAATCGAGGAAGAAGACGGTGACGACTAAGACAACGAGGGCAATCGGGAGAACAATACGTGGTTTCATGGGAGGTGAGGTGAAAAGAATGACAGTGAGAGCTTATGAAAGCGCATAACCCACTGCAATACTATAAAGATTGATATGACAAAACGCGCAACTCATTCTCTGATCGCTGATTGGTGTTACTCGGTGACGGGTGCTGACTCGGACTCGGGTTCGGGCGTGGGTTCAGTGACCACGGGCGCTTCCGCCTCTGGTGTAACAGGGTTGATGGTCAATTCTTCCACTAAGGATTCCGAAGATGCCGATGATTCCGAGGATTCAGCAGATGATGTTTCGGAGCTAATAACAGAAGATGATTGTTCGACGGACGATGCTGCAGAGGATGTCTGCTCACTGGATTCTTCCGAGGATGCGACTGAGGAACTCTGCGGAGCTTCTTCGTTATCGCCAATGCTGAAGGCATTGCGGATGCTTTCTTCCTCTTCTGTGACTTCAATGCTGTAGCCACTCGGAACAATCAACAGAGGAGGTGTCATGTTGGTGTTCCAGAGGAAGTCGATTCCCAGATCCGGCTGGTGCCAGGTGAAGTCTTCGTGGTAGCGGGCACAGGAGTGCGGCTTGCCGTCTGCATCGAGGAGTGTTGTATTGCGGATACAGGCGTTCCAGAACATGTCGCTAGAAACCGGGATATGATCCGAACCCATTGGGAAGACGGTGGAGGTGTTTTCCTGCACGATTCCCGTTGAGCCCTGATCTAAGCCAATAAGTGCATGCCAGGAGAAGGCGACATCGGTATCCTGGACCGTTGCGAATTCAATCGTGAATCCGGTCTGTGTAACAGGCTTCACGCGCCAGGCGGAGAAGACGAAGTCGTTGGGCGTAGCGGTGATGATAGGCACAGCACTGAATCCGGTAGAGAACTGAACGCTGACACTCTTCGATCCTGCCGGAACGGTGACAACACCTGCCTGGCGACCGGAGACGCGGAGTTCGCCGTATACTTCCACGTTGCCAAAGAAGCGTGCAAGACCGTCGATCGTGATAGAACCGACAATGCGCAGGCTGTTTTCGACAATCAGATCGCTCATCTGCACAGTCGAACCGGAATCGAAGAGAAGAGCTCCACT
>CAYRQG010000062.1:3923-6795 GCA_964426345.1 uncultured Candidatus Peribacteria bacterium | reverse complement strand
TCAGGCAGGCTTCACACAGTTTATCTATGGCGTGACTGCACTCTTCGCAGCCCCGTTCCTGAATGTCTTCCGCATCTCCCGTGTGGAAGGAAGTGTTCTGGAATGGACCACGCTTCTTGCCATGGCTGTGTACTGGCTGATTGCCTGGGGGATTATTAAGTTGCTGATTATCGGCAAGCCTGTATCCACGCCCGAAGCTGCGGTGAAGCTGGATATGCAGGATAAGTAATGGGGTCAATCTTTTTGGGAATGCCAATTGATGTAATTTCCTTATACTCAGTGCATGTTGAGCATTGACCATATAATCGTTCCTGCACGCTGTACAAAAGCATCCGATCTGTATGTAGCGCAGCCTATTACGTTTGAAACCATGCGTCGTGCACGGAAAACCGGAGCAGAGACTGTGTCGGTACGCTTGGTTGCAACATGTATGCGGGGTGAAGAGGATTTGCTCCCGGAGGGGTTTACGGCAATGCCATCTTTGTCGCGATCCATTCTGGATGTCGGCACATTCCGTGTGCAGAGAAAATTGCCGCTTCTGAAAGATATTCTCGATACGCTTTACGCACACAGTACGGCTGAGTATCTCATCTATACCAATGTCGATATTGCTCTCATGCCGGATTTTTATACGGAAGTGCATCGCCTGATCCAGAAAGGGCATGATGCAATCGTCATCAACCGCCGCACGATTGGCGATCAGCATACATCGATAGATGATCTTCCTCTGCTGTATGCCGAAGAAGGTGTGCCGCATCCTGGTTTTGATTGCTTCGTGTTTCGGCGTGATTTGTATCCGCGTTTTATCATCGGAGATGTGTGTCTCGGGTCCGGCCATGTTGATACACCGCTCATCTGCAGCATGATTGCATCGGCACGTTCATTTCTATTACTTGATAACGAACATCTCACGTTCCACTTGGGCGACAAACGCAGTTGGTGGAATTGGAAGTATCGCGATTATATCCGCCACAACGACAGGGAAGCATCCCATGCGCTTCTGGCTCTTGCACGCAGGGAAGGATGGAATGCGTACATCTCGCCTATCATTCGCCTTCTTGTATCTATTGGTCTTCTGAAAAACAGCCTTATTGTCCGTGAATGGCGCCGGCTTTCCGCTTTAGTGCGTGCCTGATACCATCATTCTATGCAGCAGTTGCTGATTCGCATCTATTCGGCGTGTACACGCATTCCTCTTCTGAGGCGATTCTTACGCAGTGCCTTTGTTCAGCAGTGTTGCCAGAGAGTGTGCGATAGTCTGCGTATGACAGTGCAGACCAGGCCTGGGTTTCGTATGTCCGTGGATATTCTCAATATCCGCACAGCTGCAGAAATTCGAGAGACTGGTTTTTACGAACCCTCGTGTTCCCAAGTACTGCTAAAAGAGCTGCGCCCCGGCATGAATGTGATTGATGCCGGGGCCAATATTGGATACTACAGCGTGCTTTTTTCGCAGGCAGTGGGGGAGACCGGAACGGTCTTCGCCTTCGAGCCCGATATCCGTTGTATGTCTCTGCTGCGCCACAATATCGCACAAAATCATTGCCGGAATATTCAGGTTATAGAACGATGCCTGTCGGATCGCGATGGTAGTGTTTCTTTCTATATCAGCGGACATACCGCCATGAGCTCGCTCACACAGGAGAATGTGTTGGCCGCCAGGCAGGTGACATCTGCATCAACCACCATCGATACCATCATGAAAGAAAAAGGGAATCCGCACATAGATCTCATCAAGATGGATATACAGGGCGCCGAACTGCGCTGTTTGCAGGGTGCTGCAGACACACTTCAACGCAATCCCGACATTCGTTTGCTGATTGAATTCTGGCCGGAGGGATTGAAGAGAGCGGGGACTAATCCTGTCGATCTGCTGCGATTCCTGACAGATAGAGGATTCTCCATTCGTTGCATTCAGCACGAAGACTACGCAGACCCGGCAGTAAGCCCGGAAGCGTTCACCGAAAAAGTCTCGAAACAGGCAAAGGATGTCTATGATTGCTATGTGGATGTGTGGGCGTGGCGCACAAACGCCTAAGCCATCATTGCAATCAGCGTTTACCGATATGCCGTGTTTTACGCATCAAACAGATCAATCACCTGGAGTGTCATTGTTTTTTCACCGCTCGTGTAGTTGCCATTGGCTGCCTGCGTGGCGGTAATGGTGGTGATGCCCGTGCCGTGAATAGAGACTATATTTCCGGTGATTGGGGCAACCGACAGACTACTGCTCGTGAATGTAAACGTGCCGCTGCTGTTAGAAATTGGAGGAAAGATGCCAAAGGGGAGATCGGTACTGGACTTGATGACGTTCGCAAAAATACCGAGCGTGGGGGCGATGGGATTCACTGTCAGTGTTGCCGTTGTGGTGGCGCCGAGATACGTGCCGTTTGCCGCAAGTGTGACAGTGATGATTGTTGTCCCGGCGCCCGTGACAGTGACTGTATTTCCGCTGACCGTTGCAACGCTCGTGTTGCTGCTGTCGTACGTAATCGTCCCGCTGCTGTTGGTCGTGGGACTGAGTGTAAAAGCGCTGTCGCCATAATTTTTTGTGAGATCCCCAAGGCTGAGTGTGGGGGAGACTGGCACAATCTGCGGGGCGCTACTGCTCTCACTCGTTGCCGCAGGCTGACGGCCGCCACTCCGATGCTTTTTGGTGACGATTGCGCTCCACTCTGCATTCGTCATCGTCAGTCCAAAACGATTGGACATAGCCGGAGACACGGATGACGAAGAGGACGAAGATGATACTGATGGGGTGCGAGTGAATTGTTTGCAGGCAGATGGGCGCGTGCGGCACACACGTTGCATGACTGTCAGCTTGTATGAAGAAGGCGAGCGTGCTGCTGCAAACGGCGCATTGAAAAAAAGA
>CAYRQG010000062.1:1027-3848 GCA_964426345.1 uncultured Candidatus Peribacteria bacterium | reverse complement strand
TGCAGTTCCCTGTGCGATTGAGCGGATGTCGTTGCCGCTCAAGACTGTATCGTAGATGCGAATATCATCCATGAGTCCATTCCAGTAGGTCCCGCTATCCTGCGATCCACCGATCACGAGATGCGCGGCATCAGTCAGACTGCTGAAGGAGCCGAAGCCGGCAGTCTCCACTTCTCCGTTGAGGTAGATCCGCATCTCGCCTGTGGATTTTCTGCGCGTGACGCATGCATGGGTCCATGCACCCGTGTTCACCACTGTTGTGCCATGGAGATCATAGGTATACGTGTTATCGCCCGTACCGAAAATGAGCGCATTATCTCCGCTGAGGCCAAGCCCAAAGTCATTGGCGGAACCCGGGACTTCGGCGTCGAGCAGCATACGCGCGTCTCTTTGGTCCTCACCCGTTCCGTTCGTACTTGTTTTGAACCATGTACACATCGTGAAGTCATCTTCTACCGGCCGATTCACGACAAGCGCATCGTGGTCGGCTGCGGTGAATGCATAACTCTTCGCATCACTGAAACCGAGACTGGGAACATCGGACGAGAGTGCGGGCGTGCCATATGTCGTCACGCTCCCATGGAATCCATTGCCGCTTGTGTCCGTGGCAACAGGGTCGCTGCCGTTCAGTGCATCGAAAGGAAGATAGGCCTGTGGCGTACAGAGATGTGCCGATGAAGGTGCCGTATCAACGACTGCGAGAGCATGGCCTGCCGTTGAATAATGTCCTGTCAGATCACTCGCAAAAATACTGTAGAAGTACACGCCGTCATCCAGGCCGACATCGGTAAACGATGTGCCGAACTCGCCGGATTCTGCTGGAGTATCCTCGAACGGACCGGTGGGATATCCGGTTGTACTGCGGCGGATATCACTATAGAAGAAATCCGACAGAGGGGGATTGGTCCACGTCAGATGCACATCATGATTTTCGACGAGAGCCTGCACATCGGTAGGAGGATCGGGTGGGAGCCACAAGAAGACCGGGAAATCACTCGTGCGGTCCAGCCACGTACTGGAAAAATCCCACGAGGCGAGAGGATCGTAAGCGGATGCATAAAAATAGGAACGATTATCATCGATATCGGTGCATTCAGTATGGAGATCGTCATAGTCAAAGCCGACGCAGGTCGAAGGAGTATCATTTGTACGATTAAATGCCGCATTGTTCACGTCACAGGGCATCTTTACTCCAATTAAACCGCCCGGAGATCCGTCGGCTGATATGGTACTCAATGCAAACACATTATTGATGCTGCAGGGATTCGTTGTTTCCACATAGCTGATCAGTCCCCCTGCATCCGTACTTGTCACAACGACATCGGCGGCATAGGCATTTGTTAAAGAAGAAGATCCACCACTTGATGACATCAGACCTATGAGTCCTCCCGCATTTCCACTTGCCGTCACGGTGACGTCGGTCACATACACATCGGATACGCTGGCATCTCCCAATTCCCCGAACATTCCTCCTGCAATAACATACACACCCGCATCCACTGTTCCATGTAATGCAAAGACTTGCGACACATAGGTAGAACTTTCCACTGTACCAAACACGCCACCTATATAATTCCACCCAGAGATATCAAAATTCTCAACGCCAATATTCGAAAAATCCCCAGCAATAGAATAACCGGCAAGTGCTCCGGTATAAATGTTGCCAGTCACGGAGATATGCGACAGAAAGAGATTTGTTACCGTTCCGCTGGTGACTGTACCGAATAAACCGACGTTGGAGTGGGTTGGATCATTGATCGTTACATTGCTGATCGTATATCCCTGCCCGTCCAATCTTCCAGAAAAGGAATCGGATGTTGCACCACCGCCGATCGGTAGAAAATTGACGCCCGTGCAATCGATATCATTCTTCAGCTGAAACCAGCCCGACAAATTGCTGCGGATAGCCTGTAAATCACTACAGTCATAAATATCGTGTATGACATGCCCATCTGCAAATACAGGCACAACCGACATGCACAGTTGCGAAAGGCCAAGCGCGATCGCGATGCCAAAGTGAAAACGGGGAAACCGCATGCAGAGTCAGTGTAATTGTGAACCGGCTAACGACACATTGACTCGTTGAAATATGTTGTATGCATTATTAAAAATATGGCCGGCATCGTCCGGGCGGTTCAAATGAATCAGCGCATTTTTATGCTAAGCGCAGATATCAGCCTGATACGTATCGCAGTATGTACCTGTATAGCACGCGGCGCATTGGCATTCTCCACCTGCAACGCTCGGAAGGCAGGTGCCTCCATTGAAACACTGCGTACCTCCGTACGCGGGCGTGCAGAACGAATAAGAGAGTTCACAACGCGAGCCGGCATAAGGAGCGACGCAATTGCAGCTGTAGGTATTCACACTATTGGTGCACGTGCCTCCATGCTGACAGACGACTGACAGACAGGCATTGTTATAGATCTTCTGCAGGAGAGTATTACTCGTACTCCCGTTAAAATTCGTGTCACCCGCGTAGACCGCGGTGATGCTTCCCGTTCCGCGCTTCAGTGTTGTCGTGGTGTAGGACCCCGATCCGTGCGAGATCAAACCTGTTCCCAGAAGTGTCGCTCCCGTATAAAACGAGATGGTGCCGGTCGCACCGCTCGTTACAACTGCGGTGAACCTGAGACTCGTGCTGAACTGGATTGCGCCGCTGCTGCTTGTGAGCGTGAGGGAGCTGTTCGCTTTGCTGACGGTGAGCGACGCTGTCGTGCCACCCGCCGTGTACTGTCCTGTTGCTGCCTGAGTGACCGTGATGGTCGTCGTCCCGGCGCCCACGATCGTGACGGTTGTGCCTGCGATGGTGGCGACGTTC
>CAYRQG010000062.1:0-1017 GCA_964426345.1 uncultured Candidatus Peribacteria bacterium | reverse complement strand
TCTTTGTGCGCAATCAGGTCCCCCCAACCGCCAGCTCCACCCACACCAATACGGCCGGTAGCATCGCCCGCCGCGACCGCGGCCGCAAATGTTAAAAATACAGCCCATCCAAAAACAAATCGTTTCATGTCTTTTTCTCCTATTTGTTCGGGCCGGCGATGGTGGCGACGTTCGTATCGCCTGAGGTATACGAGATATCACCGTCGCTGTTGGAAGCGGCAGCCAGAGTAAAGGATGTGTCGCCGAAGGTTTTCAGAATATCCGATAGCGTGATGGTGGGAGAGGAGAGTACCGGCACGCTGCTACTAGCGTTGTGTTGTGTTGCATTCGCTTCCGCGCGGGTTCCACCTCCCCCTCTGCGATGGTTTATTGCCTTCAGTACGCCCTGGATTCCGGTACTCGTCGTTTGTTTTGTGTTCGTTCCTTCTCTGCTTCGCATCGAGCGTGCGATGAAGTCACTCACTCTTCCTCTCGTGATATTCTCCGCAATTCCCAACCGTCCGTTCGTTGCGTCCAATATACCCGCCGCACGGGCGAGCCATACAGACGATGCATACCAAGCGGAAGGATCGACGTCATTGAATGGAGCAGCAGACGATGATTGCATCGTTTCATACCCGTACGTATTCACAATCATCGTGATGGCCTCTGCGGTGTTCACGGGAAGTCCCGGCCGGAACATTCCGTCTTCGTATCCCTTGATCCATCCCTGTTTCTTCGCATAGCAGACGTAGGGTGCGATCCATTCCTCTTTCACATCCGGAAAGCAATCATGAAACTCTGCGACCGACGCCTGCACCCCCACACTTCCGATCAGGATCTTCAGCAGCTCTGCACGATTGATCGTTCGTTCCGGATGAAAAAATCCGTCCGCATAACCGCCGATAACGCCATGATCAGAGAGGTACTCGATGGCAGTCTTATTGGGGTTGGCTGTTACATCCGGGAATGCCGCTGTCACGGCAAAAGGTGCAATCAGTAGCATTGCAAAGAGCGTGCCGATGCGTGCTATGGAAT
>CAYRQG010000061.1:0-7102 GCA_964426345.1 uncultured Candidatus Peribacteria bacterium | reverse complement strand
CGTGCTCTGGCTACTCTACCGGATGCTTTCCATAGGATCGGCACTTCCCACGCAATACATGGCGGAGCAGGAACTGCGGTCACCCAATTTTCTGGCGGCGCTCATTCATAACTTTGTGTACTACATCAATCCCGTGCATAACGTGTTGCCGGTCTTCCTCCTCTTTGGCTTCTACGGAATGTACCGATTCGGCAAACGTGAGTTTGTACTTCTCCTCTGCATGCTCTGTCTCTTCATCTTCCCTGCATTCTGGTGGTCACTCGGATTGCGTCATGCGTTTCCGGGATTTCCGCTTCTGCTGATGTTTGCCGTGGCGGGGATGTTGGATGCATCAACGCGAGTCCGATGGACAGGCTTGTTTTGGATAGTCATCGCAGGACTGCTCTTTGTGACTCATCTGCCGATGTTCTGTATTTATACCTATGGATCGTGCAATGCCTGGATGGATCGCACCATCGGCATTCTGCCGCCCTACCTGGGGCTCACGCAGGAAGGACTGCACTCGGAAGAATTTGCCCGACAGTACATCAATGCCCATGCAGAAACGGGTGCGACAGTACGGATCATTTCGGAAACCGAAGCCGAAGCACTACGGGAACGATACCGTCCGGATTTATTTGTACAGAGCGGAACTGGAACAGTGCATTGTCCGACGTATGAAATGATTGCAGGAAAGATTGCGCCGGGAGCTGTTTTTCAAACAGAGGCGTATCTGCGCCCACCCACTTCTGTTATACGGATTGCGTGTACAAGCGAATAACGGAATAACCGATTAACCGAATAACGGAAATGGAACTTTTCATATTCCGTTACTCCGTTATTCCGATCTCCGTTACTCGATGCTATGCTTCAGTCATGCCGCACACACTCGATGACGTCCGGGCCGCGCTCTTCCAATGGAAGGGTATTGAAATAGCAAAAACCAGCAATCCGGTGATGGGTCACGGCAATCCAACATCCGACATTGTGTTCATTGGCGAAGCGCCGGGACAGAAAGAAGATGAGCAGGGCATTCCCTTTGTGGGCCAGGCCGGAAAACTGCTCGATGAACTGCTCGGCACCATCGGGCTCAAGCGTGAAGATATTTACATTACAAACGTCGTCAAATTCCGCCCACCCGAAAACCGCGATCCCACGCCGGAAGAAAAAGAAGCGTGTCTGCCATTTCTGCAGATGGAACTCGCAATTATTAAACCCAAAGTGATTGTGCCACTGGGTCGTCATGCGCTCACACAGTTTTTTACGAAAATGAGCATTACCGAAGCGCACGGCAAAGCCCACACCATCAGCGAAGCTGAAGGGAAGTTCCCGGCTATCACCGTCTTTCCGATTTATCACCCGGCAGCCGCATTGCATAACCCCGGACTGCGCCAGGCACTTTTTGATGATTTCAAAGGACTTGGTGAATTCCTAGCTTCCAAGAAACAATCCGAACCCCAACCCGAACCTGCATGACGACCTTGCTCTATAGCATCATCGTCGCAGCATTGCTGTCGATCACATCGCTGATTGCCATTCTCCTGCGCGTGAGTCCGCTTCTCTCCCCTATTCAGGCGCTCCCCGCTTTTTTCCTGAGTGTCTTTTTGAGCATTGCCACCATTTCCACACTCATTCTCTACATGCTCTGGAAATGGTTTCCGGTGCATGCGTGGGACGAAGGAAAAATTCTGGGTATTTCTCTGCGTCAGGGAACATTCCTTGCTCTTGCAACTGTTATTCTGATTCTTTTTTATCTTCTGGGTATCCTGAACTGGTGGATTGGGATTCTGATTTATGTGGTGTTTTTGCTGATTGAATTGGCGTTACAACATTAAATCGAATAACGGAGATCGGAGTAACGGAATAACGGGACGGGATTTTTTTTCATGTATTCCCTTACTCGGTTATTCTGTTATTCCGTTACTCGCCGTCCCCCTCTATACTCCCCCCATGTCCCAAACCGCCATCAACTGGCAGAGCTTCATTGATCAGATTGCAGACTGTGCAGACAGCGCTGCTCTCGACGCTCTGGAACTCGATCTCCTTGGCCGCAAGCGCGGTGTCCTCACCGATGCCATGAAGGCATTGGGAACACTCAGTATTGAAGAGAAGAAAACGAAAGGAGCGGAACTGAATGAGTGGAAGAAAAAGATTGAGAGTGAGATTAAGGGAAAGCGTGCGACTTTTAGTAACGCATCACGTTCAGGACTTGCTGATACGGACACCATCGATGTCACGTTGCGTCTGCCAAAAAAGCACGCAGGCCACCTGCACCTCATTCCCGAATTCATCCGCAGAGTGGAAGATGTGTTTGGTCGGATGGGATTTGATGTCTCGCGCAACAAAGAACTGGAATCCGAAAAAGAAAATTTCCATATGCTGAACTTCGAAAAAGACCACGCCGCCATGGATATGCAGGCAACGTTCTGGATTAAAGGCGAACCCGGCCACCTGATGCGCACACACACCTCTCCGGTGCAGATTCACTACATGCGCGAACACACGCCTCCTTTCCGCATGATTTGTCCGGGCAAGGTCTACCGCAAAGACAGCGACGCCACGCACTCCCCCATGTTCCACCAATTTGAAGGACTGATGATGGGCAAAGATATTTCGGTGGCCAATATGAAAGCGGTAATGACCGAAGCCATGAAAGAACTCCTCTCCCCCGATATCGAATTCCGTTTCCGCACGAGCTACTTCCCCTTCACAGAACCATCATTGGAAGTAGATATTCGTTGGCTTGGCAAAGAAGGCGATAAAGGATCTGGCCGCTGGCTGGAAGTAGGAGGCTGCGGACTGGTGCATCCGAATGTGCTGAAGAATGTAGGGATTGATCCCAATGTCTGGAGCGGGTTTGCGTTTGGATTTGGGGTGGAGAGACTGATTATGATTAAGTATGGAGTTGCGGATTTGAGAGGATTCTATGAGGGGGATGTTAGATTCCTGGAACAATTCTGATAAGTGTCATTCTGGGCTCGTCGAAGAATGGACACCTGAAGCATGTCTTTTTATTGTGCACATATTAAAGCGGCCGCCTAATCTCAATAGCGAGATAGGCGGCCGTCCTTGATGAATAGTTGGCTTTCAGTCCTTTCTTTTTTTTAAAAAGTTATTACACGCGTCCGGTGATTGTGATGGTCCAGTACCAGGGATTAGCTGGATCGACTTCGATTGTGCAACGGTAATGATCACCATTGCTATCTGTGAAGTCGAACGAGTCCGGAATTAACCGGATCGTTGCTGCGCCAGTTTGATTGCTGCGGATCTGCACGAGCAGACCGCCACGTCCAACCTGAACACCAGGCATATTCACAACAGACCCTGAACCGGCAGGACCGACTGCGATGGTAGTCCCTGCGATATACTCGCCGGGGTCACCCGCGCTGCCGTTCCCATCGAGGTCCGCTGCGCCTTTCAACTTGGTAGGATCAATGACGCCACCTTCCGCATCCTTGAAGTGGATGGGCCCCATATTCAGCACGTTGCCCGGGACGGTGAGTCCTGGGGCGTACTTAATACGGAGAACAGCGAAGTCATATTCCGCACCGTTAACAATGGGAATCCCTGCGTCGATTGTGAGGACAGTGACACTACTATTTCCGACGTTTGACGTTGCATTTACATGGAACGTCTGGTTAACGCCGTCAATGTCTGGCACCGCCGTCACCGTCACGTACTGATCCGTCATGTAGTTGCTGTCATTGAAGGTAAGCGTTGATACGCTCACAGTACCATGAGCAACATCATCTGACATCACAGTAACGACAACCGTTCCGTGCGGAGCGGCATCCAAGTGGTACCCGATCTGATCGGTATACCCAACCACGCCATTGTTGGTTTCTGCAACTTGGGTGTTACCACCCGTTTCGACTGTAACCAAATGCGGGGTAACGACGACAGTCGCTCCATTCACCACGATCTGTGCTGTATCTGATCCGTAAACGGAAGATGCGGTGACAGTTGCGGTGATCGGATTAGTATTGCCGGTGTTCGTCGCTTGAACCGTAAAGTTCGCGGATGTAGAACCGGCTGGAATTGTGACCCAATTGTTACCGAGGATAGTCAGACCCGACATTGCCGTCAGATTGACAGTCGTATCTGTCGACGCTGCCGAAGACAGATTCACAGTCAACACTTCCTGTTCACCCTGGTTTAAGGGGTGTTCTCCAGTGATGTTGATGGTGCGATTCACGACAGTCGCTCCATTGATAGGAATCTGTGCCGTATCTGTTCCATAAATGGAATTGGCGGTCAGAATTGCCGTGATGGAGCTTGTGTTACCGGTATTGACGGCCTGAACCGTAAAGTTCGCGGATGTCATTCCGGCAGGAATCGTCACCGAGTTGGAACCGACAATCGTCAGACCTGAAGTTGCCCCCAGGTTGATGATCGTGTCTGTCGTTGCTGCGGTGGACAAGTTCACGGCCAACGTCTTGGTGTCGCCCTGATTCATGGGGCCTTCACCAGTGATGTTGATCGAACGAACGACCGCTGCTCCGGCAGTGAAACTAGCCTTCGACCCTCCACCTGTAACGTTAGTAGTGAGGTCGATCGCTTTCTTGCCCACGCCAGGCCGCCTTGCGGAAATATTCGTGGCACTGACGAACGATGCGATTCCATTCGCATTCACATCAACTGTCGCCAAGACATCAACCTTGAGTACCCCACCCTTCGGAATCGTTCGGTAACTTGCTTGACCGATACTGACGATTCCACCCTTGCCATCGAGGACCACATCTCCAAACGACACTCCGTTGATTTTCATTTCGACATTGAGCACTCCTGGCCCAACGTAAAACTGAGCTCCAAAGAAGTTTGCCGGCTTCTTGCCAGCGTTGATCGTCAGAGTCATAACCTTCTGTTGGCCAATGACCTGACCGGTTGTTGAGGCAGTTGCCGTGGCACTAAAGCCAGACAAGTTGCCACCAATTGCAGGCGTCTTCTTCTTCGCAACTACGGCTTTAGCCAAGCTTTCGCTGCGTCCAGCGCTTGCATCGTCCACAGTGAACCCGCTCGCAAAGAGCTGGTCGTAATTGTAGATGACTTGCGCATGGTGCGTGACGTGCTTGGCATGCCGGGTTTCGTCGGGGGCGATTGCGACCGCGCTGAGCAGAGTACGAGACTCGAGCTCTTCGGGACGCTCGCCGTGTCCGAACCATGGCTTCTTCTGTGTTCGCTTCATTGTGTTCTTGGCTCCTGCAAAAATTGAGGCGATGGGTGCGAAAATGCTCTTCATGTTTGTGACTCCAAAAATTGACGTGAGGGTGTTTCGTACGTTACGCATGACAGACTCCATCTGATTGTTGTTCGGGTTTTGATCCTCGTAGATCGTACATAACTTTCTTACTGAAAGCCGATGCTATCAAGGACCTGTATCTTTCAAACGCACAACATTGTGCATTCCTCGAAAGACATATGTAATACTAATCTTTTTGCATGTTTTGTCAAGCAAAAGGTCCTTTATTCCACAGCAAAACACTACTTTGCCTCAAAATAGACAACAAAGGCAAAATTTTGTCCAAGATTTTTCAGACCGCGCTCCAGTGTGGCGGATCTTTGATGAAACGCTCAATCTCTTCCGATTCTTCATCGATAATGCGATCCTGATCCAGTGCTACCTGCAAAAGGGTTGAAACGCTGGAAAGGGGGTGGAATAGGAGGCCTGCTTCCAGGGCTTTCTCGTGCGCTGCAGCGAGTTCGTAGCTGAAGATGGACACGACATCGGTCACAATCGCCTTTCCTTCCATACGGAGGGCATCGGCGGTGGAAACGGAGCTTCCACCAGTGGAAATAAGGTCTTCAATGACGACAACATGCTGGTTTTCCTTCAAATCACCCTCAATGCGCTTCTGGGCGCCGTGTTCCTTGGGTTTGGAGCGGACATACACAAACGGCAGGTTCATTTTATCGGCCACGAGTGCAGCCCATCCAATGGCTGCTGTTGCGGTTCCGGCAATGACATCGGGCGGAATATGCAGGTTTTTTACACGCTCCACGAGGGCATCCACTACTACCGTGCGGGCTTCCGGGTGGCTGTAAATCATCCGGTTATCGCAGTAAATGGGCGATTTTATGCCACTGGTCCAGGTGAAGGGCTTGTGGACGGACAGGCGGACGGCGCCGATATCGAGCAAAAATTCTGCGATGCGGATGGAGTGGGTCATGAGCGAAGTATAGGGTTCGGGTTCGGGTTCGGGTAGATGTTTTTCACTTTGTCTGCCGATCATCATAGAATACAGATTTTGCAAGAGAAATTGCTGTATGGATCTTTTTACGAAAACTGAGTAGCATATGCACTTGAAGAAACCTATGACGGCATCCAGCGTCATCAAAGGGAATCCGCAAACACTCATCGATTTTGAAAAACAGTTCCGCGATGAAGAAGACTGCAGATATTTTTTGGAAAAGATGCGATGGCCACAGGGATTTCGCTGTGCGTGCGGAGGCAAAGGATGGGAAACAGCACGCGGACTCTGGAAATGCAAAGACTGTAACAAGGTGACATCTGTCACAGCAGGGACGATGTTCCATGGATCACATCTGCCACTGATGATCTGGTTTCGCGCAGCCTGGTGGATGACAAATCACCGCACAGGAACAAGTGCGCTGGGACTCCAGCATACATTGGGTCTGGGCAGTTATCGCACCGCCTGGTCGATGCTACGCGATATCCGCAAAGCAATGTCCCTGCGTCGCCGTCCGGTTGTGGGAGACCTGGGTGTAGGCATCTGCAACTTCACCATGGGCGGAACAGCAGCGAGTAAAGTAGCGATTGTGGTAGAAGAACATGCAACGGGTGTCGGGCGTATCCGCTTGCGTCCCATGACTACCTCCGCCGAATTCATTCACTTCGTGCGCGATGTGGCGGCGCCAGGAAGCACACTCACTGCGGATAATGCGAGCACGCAGGAGTTACTGCTCGATTACACAGCACAGCAAGTCATCACCATTTCCAAAAAAACTGCATCACGCATCAAGATCCCGATTGCGCTCGTGCGTCGCTGGTTAAACGGCACACATCAAGGGCGCTGTGAACCGAAATACCTGCGCGATTATCTGGAAGAATTTTCCTTCCGTTTCAACCGCCGTCATGTGCAGCATATCGACTCACTTTTTCTCC